>CAMGGL010000007.1 GCA_946055575.1 uncultured Candidatus Melainabacteria bacterium | reverse complement strand
TTACATGGGTCTTGGATGGTTATCAAGAGAAGATAAAGTATCTTATACTCAAAAACCAAAATCAGTTACAGTAAGACTTGTGTAATTGTTTTATGAAAGATTAAAAAGCATCGGATTATTATCCGGTGCTTTTTTTCTGTGATTATGGTAGAATAAATCTGTCAGGGGGATATTTTATAATGAATAATAATATTTTTTGTCCAAAAGGTATGATAGATGAAGTAACTTTTATTTTGTATTACATTTTATTGATGATACTTTATATCGGTGGCGGTTTTTTGTTGATTATTTTCGCTGCAAAAAATCATTTAAATCCTATATGTTATCTTTTACCATTAATGTTAGTTAAATTATTAATGGCGTTTAATTACAAAAAAAGACTTTTGCATATTTCACGCAATATGTGGTTATCGGTTATTTTGGGGATTGTTTTAGCTTTTGATACGGAAGCACTTGCGCTTTGCGGTTTGATTAAAGATATTCACACTTCAACAATACTATTTTTTGTGTTGTTGATTTTTATGCTTATAATTTTACCTGCAATATTGGCATTAATTCCCGGTAAAGAAGAAAATTAGTTATTTTGCGGAATTTTTTCTTTGAAAATGATACCATTCGATAATTCCGGTGTGGATTATTGCTAAAATTCCTGCGGTATAAGCTAGAAATTTGTGGGGTTTAATTTTTTTCTTCGCGCCCGCAATTGCACTTGCAGTACCAAGTCCCAAAGCTCCATAACCTGTCCATTTTACATAATTTGGTTGTTGTCTTTTTGACGGGGTATTGTTATTTATTGCTTGAATTGGCATATATACTCCTTTTATTTTTTATCTTGCCTGTATTGTAAGATAAAGAAAATTTTTATGAAAGAGGGTTTGCTTGTGTAAAATTATTTCAATGGTACAATATGTTTATAAGGGTAAGTCGGATTTATGATGAGTCAAACAAAAAAATTGTCTATAGCATTCTATTGGCACATGCATCAGCCTGTTTATCAATTGACGAATAACGGCGATTATTTAATGCCTTGGGTCAGACTTCATGCCGTAAAAGATTATTTAGACATGGCTCTTTGGGTGAAAAAGTTTAATAATCTCAAATTGAATTTTAATTATGTTCCGAGTTTGTTGGATGCTATTATTGAATATGGCGAGCAAGGGGCTCATGATATTCATTCAAGATTAACAATTACCCCAGAAGATAGTTTGTCAAAAGAAGATAAAATTTTCATTTTGAATAATTTTTTTGATGCGAATTATCAAACAATGATATTGCCGAATGAAGAATATCACAGATTGTATCAAATTATTCAAACGGAAGGTACTGAGGATGTTTCAATTTTTACAAACCAAGAATATGGCGATTTAATGGCATTATTTAACTTGGTATGGATTGATCCGACGTTCAGAACTTCAAATACCGAGTTGAAAAAACTTGTTAAAAAAGGCAAAAATTATTCACTTGAAGACAGGATAAGAATTATCGAACTTCAACGTAAAATAATCAAAAAAATTAATACGCCGCTACGAAAATTTGTTCAACAAAATAAACTTGAAATCACAACAAGTCCTTATTATCACCCGATTTTACCGATATTACTTGATTACAAAAATATTAAAAAAAATTCAATGTCAGATGATGAAATATGTAATCTGAAAACCGAGTTAGATGCAAAACTTCAAACCGAGATTGCTTTAGACAGAGTTGAAGAATTGTTTGGGAAACGTCCGCGAGGTGTTTGGCCGTCAGAACAATGCGTGAACAGAAAAACTTTAGAAATGCTTAGTTCGCTTGGGGTTGAGTGGTCAATTTCTGATGAGGGAATTTTGGCAAATTCTATTAATTTTGAGTTTGAGCATGATTTTAAAGGTTATATAAAAGAGCCGTATCATCTTTTAAAAACTTACGACTATAAAACAAAATCTTCTGATATAAAAATGATATTTAGGGAATCTACCATTCCGAATTTAATCAGTTTTGAATATCAAAATCATAATCCGATTACAACGGCGAATGATTTGTATGACAGAATTAAAATTATTCAAAGTAAGATATTATCTTCTCCTGACAAGGAACATCTTTTGACAATCGCGCTAGACGGTGAAAATTGTTGGGAAAACTATATGGAAGACGGAGTTGCATTTTTAAAGACCTTGTATACTTTGATATCTGAAGATGATACGCTTGAAACGGTTTTAATTAGTGAATATTTGGACAAATCAAAAGAACATAAACCACTACCAAAGATTTCATCAGGTTCGTGGATTAATAGAAATTTCAAATTATGGATAGATGAACCTGTTAAAGATCTGGCATGGTCATACTTAAAGCGAGTAAGACAAGATTTTTCTGAATTTGTGAAACGTGAACCGTTAAATCCGAATATTGAGCTTGCAAGAAAAGAGCTGTTCATATGCGAAGGTAGTGATTGGTTTTGGTGGTACGGTGATCCGAATGATTCCGGACGTGATAATATTTTTGACTTTATCTACAGAACACATTTAAAAAATATATACAGGTATTTGGAATTGGATATTCCTAAGTATTTGGATGATCCGCTTTCAAATATTTCGGCAGCAAAACCGTCAAAATATCCAAAACAACTTATAAGTCCGGTTATTGATGGTAAAAATGTTATATCTGAGTATGATACTTGGAATAATGCCGGATATATTGAAATTCCTGACGGGCCGGTTTTAAGAGAGTCAAAATTATTTGATAAAATACGTTTTGGTAATGACGAAAATTATTTCTATTTAAAATTTCATCTTAATAAATATTTGAGAGAAAATTCCGACCTCTCAAAACGCACTTATCAGATGTATATTTACATGCGCAAAGCCGGTAACAAACAAGTTCTTTCTCCGGTAAGGCTTATCAATAAAACAAAAGATATTTTACCGATATCAATGGAGAAGTTTCACAACGAAATTCAAATAGCTATCAGGAATGATAAAGTGCAGCTTTTGCGAATTATTGAGGCAGTTCCGGGAGATATGTGGTCTTTAGAAGATGCAAGACGTATTGAAACTGCCTATGATGAAGTTTTGGATTTGAAAATTCCGTTTGAAATGCTTGGAATTAAAAATGGTGAAACTATGGAATTTTTATTTATCAATGCCAATTACGGAATTAAAGATTTTTATATTCCGAATGAAATGGTATTGGCTGTGACCAGACCTGCATTGGTTGCTAAAAATAGTTAAAATTCTTGATATTGGGGGTGTTAAATCCTTGAGGAATATGTTATAATAGAATATATAATCTGCGAGGTCTTTTGATGTCATACTATGATGATTTGCTGGAAAAAATCCCCAAAATAAAAAAGATTTTGGATAATGATACAAATTATACTATTTATCATTATACAAAACCCGAAAAATTACTGAATATTCTTGCAGGCAATGCCTTAAGGTTTTCAAATGCTTTATATTTGAATGACAAGGAAGAAATAGCATATTCATATAGGTTAATTGTCAATCTTATTGATGAAACTGAAGGGCTGAATGCGGATTTGTTTGACAAAATAAAAAATCATTTTAAGAATAAATATAAACATATTGTTGACGGGGAAAATGATTTTGTGAATAAGTTGGAATATTTTACCACTTCTTTTTCTACAGAGAGTGATAATCTGACATTGTGGAATAATTATGCAAAAGGTAAAAGTTATACCGGATACAATATTGGTTTTGATAAGAAAAAACTTATTAACAAAATGACTGAAAGTGATTATTTGCCGATATATGGCAGCGTGATTTATGATAAACAGAAACAAATAAAGATAATCCATGCGATTTTTAAAAAGTGGAATATGCTTTTTGAACGTGCATTAAGGTCCAAAAAGAACAGTGAGGTTAAACTTTTTGATATTCTTTTTGAGTTAATTGATGTTTTGAGTATAGTGAGTATATTTTTTAAAAATCCTCAATTTAAGAATGAACACGAATACAGGATAGTAATAGTGAATGTTTTTGGTGCGGAAAATTCCAAGCCTACGGGAGTTGTTGAAAAGAACGGTTTATTTGTGCCGTTTTTGGAATATAAGTTTCCAAAAGACACGGTAACTTCAATCAATATCGGCCCGACATTTGATGAAAACATCTTTTATACAAGTACTAACAGGATGCTTTTGAATTTTGGCTATGAAGATATTGAAGTATTTCGTTCAAAAATTCCGTTAAGATACTAAATTAAATTGCTTATATTACTTAATTAGTAGCGGATTGCGCGCGTATTGCGTTTAACAGTATTGCGTTTTTATAATCTGAATTTATCGGTGTTGCGTTTACTGTTTTGAATACGTTGTCCAATTTTTGGAAAGTAGAATTATTTAATGCCTCAAATTCGATTTTTCTTGCGTTTATTTCGTATGGGTCTTTAAGATATACAGTAAATGGTTTTCCGTGATAATTTGGAGCGTTAATATATTGATTTACTTCAGTAATTTCTGTAGGGCTTAATGCGCCTCTTTCTTTTGCCATTTCGGTATATATTCTTCTAGCTTCAGGTGTATATCTCATACCTTTTGGGTCAAGTGCAAATACTCTTGAGAATTGGTCGATATGTTCTCTTTCGTGTACGGTTGTTAATATTTTTTGAGCTTGAGGAGAGAGAGTTTTATATGTAGTTTGATTGGTTTGAAATTCATCAATGAGGGATTTATCAATAGTATCTGTCACTAAATTGCCGCTTTTATCTTTGAATTGGTATTCGTAGAGATTTCCTTTTTGGGTGCGTTTAACTGTTTCAAACTCGTTTGTATAGCTCTGGATACTTGCTTTTTGTGTTCCGTCATTTAAGCTAATAGAACAATTTTCAGGATTTGCACATCCGGCTGAATCCGGATTCATTCTTCTATAATTCAAATTTGGTTTTGTTTGTATTCCTTTTATTTGAGCATATTTATCAAGCACAACTTCCGGAATTTTCTCTGTCGGAACATTAAATTCTAATAAATCTTTTTTAATTTTAGCTGCTTCAGTTTCTGTAAGACCCTCTATTTTAGCGACTTCTGTATCAACTGCTTTTGTATAGGCTGAACTTCTTGTTAATTCCGTATTTGCATTTTTCAGCACTTTAAACTTATTTATAATTCCTTTTGTTTGTTGTAATTCGTTTGCAAGAACCTGATTATATCCAAATTTTCCATATTTAGAAAATTCTTGAATATTTTTTAATGCTTTTGGTACAAATGGGGCAGATAGTGCTAAATCTACAGTATCACCGCCGATTTGTTCAAGATTTTTTCTGGCAATGTCGTAGGTGCCAACTTCATTATTTTTTACAAATTGCAAGGTGTGATAAGCACCTTTTCCAAGTGCCAATCCTGCAAAGCCTATTGCTAATGCTCCGCCACCGACTGCTGCAGGTATTCCGATTAAAGGTAAAGATGTTATTGCCAAAGTTGTTCCGCCAATAATAGCAAGTGTTTTTAGCGGATGTTCCACAATTGATGTTATTGTAGATGCTACTTGCTTTGCAATACCTTTTCCAAGTAATTTAATCCCCTCGAGAACTCCGATTGGTTTGACTTGCTGTTTGTTGTATCTTCGTCCTTCAAAATTTGGTTTTGCCTGAGCATAATTATAGTTGTTATCGTTTTTTGTTGTAACTTTTTGAGTGTAACCTATACCGCTAACATTAATCATAAATAGACCTTCTATACCTACAATTTTATAACCTATGCTTATATAAACGAAATTTAAACTAAAAATTTGCTAATTTGTAACAAAATGTAAAAGGGTCTAATTAGTGTGGTATATTTGCCATATTCTTCACCTTTTTGTTAAGTTTTATTTATTTCTTACTAATCTCCTGCGGGATGTTATATCTTAAAAATAGTTTATTATATTTTATAGAGAGGTATTTATGATAATTGAATTGGACAATACAAATTTTGAACAAGAAACACAACAGGGTTTAAAACTGGTTGAGTTTTATACAACTTGGTGTATGTACTGTAAAAATCAGCGAATAGAACTGATGGATTTTGAAAATTCTGATGTTTGGATAGGCATTGTAGATGCTGATGAAAGTCCTGAAATTGCAAAACGATTTGAAATAAAAGGTTTCCCAACTTTTGTTTTGTTAAAAGACGGGGAAAAAATTGCAGAATTTGTGGGCTTTCATCAAAAATCTCAGTTATTAAACAAACTTATGGAGTATATAAAATAGGTAACATAAGTTTACCAAATATTGCGAAAATAGAAATTTTGGGGTATTATAATAGCTATAATCTTTGATTTTATAGATATTTCGGCTTGGAGACAATATGAAGATTACCTCAAATGCGCCGGTCTTAAGCTTTAAGGCTGAAGGGCAAAACATTAATTTTGATGCTACGGCTAAAGAGAAACCTAAAAAAGATAAATATGTTGACCCGCTTGCCAATTGGCCATTGCGAGGACTTGGTTATACAAACGATATCGGTATAGCTATAAATGAGCTTGCACCGAATGCTGCAAAACTTTTTTGGGTTCCGGCTTTGATGTATTTTGGCGCTGATATTTATGATAAGTATAAAAACAAAGGTAACAAATATAAACCGAATGCACAACGTGCTTTCAATCAGGCAGTTTTTCAAGCTTGTGCAAGTATATTGTTTCCTGCGATTTTTGGTCATATAGGAATGAGTGTTTTTTCACACATTGACAAGTATCGCGGACAAAAACTTTCAACAAACGCAAAGGAACAATCGTTACGGTTTATCAAAAATCATTCCGCATTGAATGATGTTTTGGCTCAAGGAAAAAATAAAGAAGCAACAATAACCGAGTTTACCGAAAATTTTGATAAATATTATAGTGTAAAAAAGAAAAATTATTCTCGTACAAATTTTGTTGTAAAAATATTTGATAAATTATTGTGCAACTCTAAACGTGGCGCTATTGCAAATTCTAATGAAGAAAGAATTAAGGAATTTGCAAAAACACAATTTACAAAGCTGCTTGAGAAGTGCCAAGATGCAGATAGCGCTCAAAAAGTTCTTGACAAAAAGATATTTAAGCTGAAAGCATGGAAGTCAGCAGGTGCGTTTACTGCAATTATACTGACTGCAAAAGCTATTGATGAATTTGTTGAAACGGTTATTATAGACACTGTTGTTAAGCCGCAAGTTGCAAAATTGCATTTTTACAATTTTAAAAATCTTAGTAATAATAGGCAACCCGAACAAAAATCTGCATAATTATAACAGTATGGTATAATAATATAAATGAACAAGAAAGGTGTAAGGATATGTTATTGCCTGAAAATATTCCGTCAAAAGCAAAGCAGGAGTTGGAGAAACTTTTAAACGGGAATAAAAATTTTATGAACGGAACTCCGACTGCTAAAAATATGTGTCTTTCAACTTTGCAAAAATTAGCATTATACCAAGAACCTTATGCTTGTGTGTTAAGTTGTTCGGATTCTCGTGTAGTTCCTGAAATTATTTTTGATTGCGGCATCGGTGAATTGTTTGTTGTTAGAGTTGCTGGCATTACTGTAGGTCCTAATGTCAGAGAAAGTATTGAATATGCTGTTAAAAAACTCCACGTCCCTTTGTTAATTCTTTTAGGACATGATGATTGTGGTGTGATGACTTATGCAAATGAACACTATCCCAAACTTACGGAAAATTTTCAATCAATATTGAAATGTGTTTATCCGGTTATAGATATTGGCGGACAAATGGATTGTAATAACAAATTTGCCAGAAAACATACAATTTGGGTTGAAGATTATCTTTTAAAAAATTCACCAATAATCAATTCTGCCGTGCAAAACGGGGATTTATATATTGCAAAATGCCATTTTGACCACGATACCGGTGAAGTATATATGATAAATTAAAATTTATTCTTCACTTGGTGAAAATTGTTCGGAAACTTTTTTAACAGATTTTTTACGTAATTGGGATAATACCACCGCAAATATCATAAAAATACAACCAATTATTTCTTTTATTGACATGGTTTCATGCAAAATAATACTCCCGCCCATTACTGCAAAAACTGATTCTAAACATAGGATTAGTGAAGCTACGACAGGTTGAGTATATTTTTGTCCGAAAATTTGTAGCGTATATGCAACACCGCAAGTTAAAATTCCTGCATATAATAAAGGAATTTTGCAGGCGATAAAATCAGAAATGTGAGGTGTTTCAAACAGTAACATTAATGGTAATGATAAAATTCCGACAACAAAAAATTGAAGACAAGATATTTTTGCGGCATTAATACTTTTTGAAAAATGATTAACAACTAATATGTGAACACCATAGAAAAATGCACTTATTAAAAGAAGTACGTCATAAAAGTCAAAACCTCCCGCACTCGGTTTGAAGCATAGTAAGTATAATCCAATTAGCGCTATGCCAACACTAATTTTGACGTTTTTAGCAAGTTTTTGACCAAAAAACATTGAGATTAATGGTACATAAATGATATAAAGTGCGGAAATAAATCCTGCTTTTCCTGCGGCAACTGATGTCATACTGTATTGTTGAATTGATATTGCAGTAAATAGTGCTACTCCGCACGAAATTCCTGCTTTTGCTAATTCAATATGCTGTTTGTGTTTAATTTCTTTTGTTCGGGTATCCTCTTTGATACATTTAACAATAAATATCAATGGAATAAGGCTTAATCCGCCTAAAATACTTCTGGCAAAATTAAAACTAAACGGACCGACGTAATTCATTCCGGCTTTTTGAGCAACAAATGATAATCCCCAAATTAGCGCCGTTAGAAATAATGCAAAGTTTGAAAGTATACTTTTTTTCATAACTCCCTCTGTATTCATTATACACGTTATTTATGTTATAATCAAACAATAAGGGGTACAATATGGCAGATTACAAATATTATTTGGATAATGGAATTTTTGATTTTCAAAATGGAAAATGCGAACAGGCAATTGAAAATATAAATAAATCACTTGAATTGAAAAATGATTGGGAAATACCATATTTTTACAGAGCTGCAGCATATCAGGCTTTAGAAAATTATGATGAAGCAATGCTTGATTACACAAAGGCAATTCAATTAAATGAAAATATGACTGACGCTTATTATAACAGAGCAAGAATTATTCTTTCCCGAAAAGATATCGAAAATCCTGATATTAGCAAAGCCGTAAAAGATTTGGAAAAAGCACTGGAGTTAGATCCAAAATTCGTGGATGCACTTTTTGCAATGGCAGCCGCTCAGAAAAAACTTGGTGATTATCATAAATCACTTGTCTATCTTGAAAAACTGCTACAGATAGAACCTGACGCCGTTAATGCAAAGGCATTAAAAAAATTAATCCTTCAAAAGTATATTATCGATTAATCTTACGCCACCGACTTTGCAAGCGATAAATACTCTTGTATTATCATTCGCTTTTTTTACTTCATCAAGATTATTTTCGTCCATAAATTCAAGATATTCTAAATCGTGATTTTCGTTTAAAAATGAATAGGCAGTTTCCTTTAGGGCTTCAACATCCGTAATCCCTTTTTGATAACAGTTTTTAATGTTATTTAAAATTTTGGAAAGAGCGAGTGCTTGAATTTTATCATCATCTGACAGATATTTGTTGCGTGAACTCAGGGCAAGTCCTGAGCTTTCTCTGACAATCGGGCAAGGAATAATCTCAACCGGGATATTCAAATCTTTAACCATTTTTTTGATAATAATAAGTTGTTGAGCGTCTTTTTGTCCGAAAAATGCAAAATCCGGTTGTACAATATTGAACAATTTATTTACAACCGTACAAACACCGTCAAAGTGTCCAACACGAGATTTTCCACACAATTTATTTACATAGAAAAACGGCGGAATTACATAGGTTAAAAAATCATTTGTTCGCATTTGGTTTTCACCGTACATTTCAGCAGGTGACGGTGCAAATACTATATTTACTCCGGCATCTTCACATAGCTTTTGGTCTGCCTCAAGTGTTCTTGGATATTTATCTAAATCTTCACCGGGACAAAATTGAATTGGATTGACAAAAACCGAAACTACAACTTTGTCACATTTTTCAACAGCTTTTTTTATAAGGCTCAAGTGACCGGCATGCAAAGCACCCATTGTCGGTACTAAACCGATAGTCAAACCTTCTTTTTTCCACAATTTTATTTGTTCCCTAACTTCGGCTATTGTATGTATAAGCATAATCTTTATCCCTTCTTTAATTCTTGTTTTAAAAATCTAATAAACCTCACTTTCGTTCGGAAATTTTCCTGATTTAACGTCTTTATTATATTTTGAGGCGCAATCTGTTATAAGGCTTTTCATATCACCATATTTTCTTACAAATTTAGGTTTAAAATCAGAGAATTTTCCAAACAGGTCATCGCAAACAACAATTTGACCATCACAAAATCTGCCGGCACCGCATGAAAGAGTTGGAACAGATAAGTTTTCCGTAATATATTTCCCACATTCTTCCGGAACCATTTCTAATACAATCGCAAAAACTCCGGCTTGTTCAAGTTGTTTTGCTTGGTTTAGCAAATGCTTAGCGTCTTCATCGGTTTTGCCTTGAATTATATGACCGCCTATTACGTTTTGAGATTGCGGTGTGAACCCAATATGCCCAAGAACAGGGACACCCATTTGTACTGTTCGTTTTATAAGTTCCAATATGTAATCATTACAACCTTCAAGTTTTACGGCATTAGCACCATTTTTAACCATTTCTCCAATGTTAGTTAGGGCAGAAGGTATATCAATCGTATAACTCATAAATGGCATATCTGTTACTACCATTGCTCTTTCAACCCCTTTGGCAACGGCTTTGGTGAAAATTTTCATTTCTTCAACTCCGATAGCTGTTGTATCTTTATAACCCAAAGCTACCATTGCAAGACTATCGCCGATAAGTATCAAATCAATCCCTGCTTCATCTATGTATTTTGCAGTTGAATAATCGTAAGCTGTTAAGGCTGAAAATTTTTCGCCGGTATCTTTTATTTTTTGTAATGTTCTTACTGTAACTTTTTTAGTCATATTTTTATCTCGTAGTGGTTATTTATTTTTTTGCTGATGTCTGAACCAATAATATACGGCTCTGGCAACTCTGTTTGAGCTGTGTCTTACTAATCCTTCTTTGCTATCTTCAATTAGTTTTTTTGCAAATACTTTTACTCCAAGTTTTTTAACTTCAGTAATATCAAGTTTAACAGGGTATGAACTTGATTTTTGATACTTATCCGCAAGTTTTTCCGGTAAATAATCGTTTACCAAAACCGCATCTACAATATCTTTTGAACCGGCATGCTGTATTAAAGCTTTTAAATGGTCAGAAACATTGTAATTATCAGTTTCTCCAGGTTGGGTCATAATGTTACATACATATATTTTTTTAGCTTTAGAATTTGCGATTTCTTGTGCAATTTCCTTAATTAATAGGTTAGGAATAACACTTGTATAAAGGCTTCCCGGACCTAAAATAATTAACTCGGCATTTCTTATTGCGTCAATAACCTCAGGTAACGCTTTGCAATCTGCAGGTTCTGTAAATAATCTTTTAATTTTGCCGTGAGCTTCAGGAATGGTAGATTCTCCGTGAATAATTCTTCCGTCTTCCATTTCTGCAGCCAATTTCATATCATCCAAAGTCGCAGGTAAAACTCGACCTCTTATTGATAGTACGTTTGAAGATTCTTTTACTGCAGTAACCATACTTCCTGTAATATCGCAAAGAGCTGTTAAAAATAAATTTCCAAAACTGTGACCTTCCAGACCTTCTCCGTTATCAAATCTGTATTTGAAAAGTTTGTTTACCAAGTCCTCATCGTCAGCTAATGCGGTGATACAATGCCTGATATCTCCAGGAGGTAAAATTCCCATAGATTCTCTAAGTCTGCCTGAACTTCCTCCGTCGTCACCGACTGAAACAACCGCAGTAATATTGTTTGTAATATTTTTAACTCCGCTTAACAACATTGATAAACCTGTTCCGCCGCCTACTGCAACAATTCTCGGACCTCGATTAAGTTTTCTTCTTCTATATAAATGTTCAAGCAGAAGGTCATTATTACGATCATCTTCCATATCAAGTATTGAAAGGTTTGTTTTTTGCCAACCTTTGAAAAATATCGCAGCACCTATCATTACAATTCCAAACGCAAGCCATTCGGTAGATATTTTTGTTGCAATCTTACTGATAAACTGCATTGTATTATAAATCGGTTGTAAATCAAATAAGATTAATATTCCGAGTGTCATCAAAATGGTTCCGACTAAAATAAGTGCAAACCATCTTTTGACCTGTAATCCCGGAATTAGCCATCCTGCTTGTTTTGGTATTTTTATTCTCTTAATCATACTCATTTCCTTTGGTTAATTTATATATAACTTCTGTTATGTGAATTATAACAGAAGTTATTTAAAGATTTTTTATTCCACCCACCCTGATTTTTGGGCATTTTTGTAGTTATATGGTAAAGGTTCAATAAACTCTCTTGCTCGAATTATTAAATCCTTTGCATTGGAAAGTTTATTTGAAAAATGTATAGAATCTGCCCTTACTATAGTTTTACCGCCTGCATTATTTGTGACTTGAGAATTTTGAAGTAAGTCTTTTAATCTTTGCATTGATATATCGGTATTTTCAAGGTCACGTGCTGAAAAATCAATGTTTCCTTCGGTGTCATATATTTTTTCAAGATGAACTTCATGAGCAACTTGGATATTTTCTTCTTCTGCCACAGTTGCAAGATTTTCACCTGTAGCTCCGTAATATACAAGCCATTTTGAACATTTTTTTATTGCTTTAGCAATTGTTCTTGAAACTTCTAAATCTGAAGATGCTTGACGATACATAGCACCATGCGGTCTTACGTGTTCTATTTCCATATTGTATGCTTTGGCAAATGTCATTATTGCACCAACCTGATACATAACAAGGGCTTCAAGTTCATCGTTATCTAAATCCATTTGACGATATCCAAAACCTTGTATATCATCAAACCCAATATGCGCTCCGACAACAATGTTTTTTTCTTTTGCCTGTAGTAATGCCTCTTTAATTGTTAGCGGATCGCCTGCGTGAAATCCGCAAGAAATATTTACTGAACTAACATAATCCAATAATCTTGTTTCACTACTGTTTTTGTATATTCCGAAACTCTGTGCCAAATCACAGTTAAAATCAATTGTTTTTATTGCTTTTCTCTCTAAAACATTTTGCATAATTGTTTATCCATAATTATTCTGTGTACCAGTTAATTATACACAATAAAGAATATAAATCTATCTCTTTATATATTTTTAATTTTTTTCTGTGATAATATTATAAAACATGAAAAAGAAAGGGAAAACAGAATGAAAAACGGAATAGAAAACGGTTATTATCATGAAATTACACCAGGCGGATACGGAATTGCAATAAAAGCCGGTAAAGTTTTATTTTCTGATAATTCACCATTTCAAAAAGTTGAAGTATTCGAAACAGAGTCAAAATTAGGCAGAGTTTTGACGCTTGATGATTTAATGATGACAACAGAGGGTGATGAATATCATTATCATGAAATGATTGCGCATATTCCTATGATGCAGCATCCTTGTCCGAAATCAGTTCTAGTAATTGGTGGGGGTGACGGCGGAACTATTCGTGAAGTCTTAAAGCACAAAACTGTAGAACGTGCCGTGTTATGTGAAATTGACGGAATGGTTATTGATGTTTGTAAAAAATATTTGCCGACTATATCTTGCGAGTTGGATAATCCTAAAGTAGAAATTCTTGTTCAAGATGCTATTGAGTATATTAAAGATAAAAAAGATGAATTTGATATTGTTTTAATTGATTCAACCGATCCAATGGGACCCGGAGAAGGTTTGTTCACGGATGAATTTTACACAAATGTTAAAAATTCGCTTAAAAAGGGCGGCATAATGGTGGCTCAATCGGAATCACCTTTTGCGCAGGCAGATTCGGTTGAAAAGATGTATAGACAGTTGAAAAAAGTATTTCCGATTGTCGCAACATACACTTCTAATATCCCGACTTATCCTGGTGGTTACTGGGCTTGGGCATTTTGTTCTGTTGATGTTAAACCGCTTGAATACTATAATGAAGAACGTGCAGCAGAAATTATTCCGACTTGTAAAATATACAACAAAGAGTATCACAATGCACGATTTGCACTTCCAAATTATTTGCAGAAACTTTTATAATACAAACAGCCGTCGGATATTTCCCGACGGCTGTTTTATTTATAAACTTTTTAAACGGGGCAATCAATTGCAATAGTCGCAAGTTTTGCGCTTAGCGATTTAAAAAACGGTAGCTTTTCTTGCATCTCAATTACCGGTTTTATAGGAAAACTAACAACAACTTCGTTTGGGTTTTCAACGATATAGTCGTCTTCTTCAATTTGTTTCATTGCTCCGAAATCTACAGTTTCAGGTACGGAAGCATCCTTTAGTAATTCATTATGTTTATCTAAATTTACTAAACCTGCTTTCATAAGAACTTGAACCATTTGTGGCTCTTTCTCTTTTATATTCGGTTCTGTTTGAAACATGTTGCTGAATTTTACGGTTTTAGTTCTTACATTTACCTGTTTATTATTAGTCAAATTATTTCTGATTGTTTGTGCTAACATAAATTACCTCTCACCCACCTGTTTATTGTACAGGTGCAGAGGAAATTTTGCATACTCCGTATGTATGAAATTATTTATGAAAAATGTTAATTAAAAGTTTTTATGCCCGACCGTAAATATCTTCATAGCGGATGATATCGTCTTCTGACAAAATATCTCCTTTTTGAACTTCAATTATTTTTAAATCTTCATTAAACGGATTTTGTAATGAATGAATTGCTTTTACTGCAATATCAATGCTGTGTCCCGGTGATAGTATGTGTTCTTTGCCTTCCAAAACTACTTTTGCCGTGCCTGATAACACAACCCAATGTTCACTTCTGTGATTATGTGATTGAACAGAAAGTTTTTGTCCGACATTCACATGGATAATCTTTGTTTGAAACCCTGTTCCTTCAGCTATGACGGTATAAAAACCCCAAGGGCGATAGACTGTTTTGTGAACTTTTTGTGTACCGTCGTGTTGAGCTTTTAATGTTTCATAAATTTGTTTAACTTCTTGTGTTCGGTCTTTTTTACAAGCAAGAATTGCATCTTCTGTTTCTACAATCACGGTATCTTCCAAACCGATGGTTGCGACAAGTTTTGAAGAAGAATACACAAGCGAATTTTTAGAATCTTTATCAAGAACATGACCCAGAAAAACATTGTTTTTATTATCTTTTGGGCAGGCTTCATATACTGATTTCCAAGAACCTAAATCTTTCCAGTCGGATAAGAGTTCAATCATTGCAATATTATTGCTTTTTTCTAAAACTGCATAGTCTAAAGAAATGTTTGGCATTTGTTCAAACTCTGTAAAGTATGATGAGCTGTCCGAACAATCAATGTTTTTAATAACGGATACGATTTCGGGACAATGTTGTTCAAATTCTTTTATTATTGTTGAAGTCTTGAACATAAATATTCCGCTATTCCAATAATAATTTGCAGATTTTAAATATTTTTCTGCAGTTTCCGTATCCGGTTTTTCTGTAAATTTTATAACTTTATTGTTTTCTGAATGAATATAACCAAAACCTGTTTCCGGATAATCCGGTTTTATCCCGAATGTTACAATATATCCTTGAGATACTAATTCTTCTGCATTTTTTATACTTTGTTCAAATTTTACGTTGTCTTTGATTTTCAAATCTGACGGAACAATGAGTATCGTTTCATCAGTATTTGCATTTTCCATAACATATTTTATGCTTAATGCAATAGCAGGGGCGGTGTTTTTTGATATAGGTTCGGATAATATTACAGAATTTTTACCGGCTTCTCCCAGTTGCATCTTTACGTTTGCGTGATGTTTGGCATTAGTAATACTGATAATGTTTTCGGCAGGAATAAAGTTGTTTAATCTTTCAAAAGTTGATTGCAGCAAACTTTTTTCTTCGTATAAATTTAAAAGTTGCTTTGGGTAAAGTTCTCTTGATAATGGCCATAATCGGCTTCCTGAACCACCTGCTAATATTACTCCAAACATTTTTGCTCCTTTTCTTCAGTAAAATCATTATACCATAAAACTTAATTCTTCAAATTTTAATTATTATCTTCATTATTCAATACTTAATATGTCTTCATATTTTAGCAATTTTTTGCGGAAAAATTTTTTATATAGATATGTAATATTGAAGTTAAGAAAGTAGGTAGTATGATTAATTCGGTAAATTCACTTCCGTTAGTACAGAATGTAAATTCATCGCAGTATACGACTCAAAGAGTTACTAATCCTCAGCAGCAGCCAGTTTCATATCCTGTTCAAAACGTAAATATGGGTGGAACAGAGGCTTTGGCATCTTACAATAAAGCATTTGCTTCCACAACAGAACCTAAAACTGTACAACCTTTAATGCCGACAGTAATGCAGCCGGAGGCAATAAAATATTTAATGCAAAAAGGTACTCCGATTAATAATTCAAACGGAGATTTAAACAGTATTGTTGTTAAAAATGATAAAACTACCGTAGTTTATACAATGGATGTGTTAGCGCCAAATGATGCAATCAGCAAAATTGAAACATTTGACAATGAAACAGGGAACATAATCCAAAGACAAGAAAATTTCAATATAATTGAAAAAGGCAAATTGCCGAAAGCACAATCAATAGATATTTCAAAATATAATCCGCAAACAGGTGAACGAGTTGCAGATACATATTATGATGAAGAAGGTTTGCAATTTGCAAGAGAAATAGAAAACTTGCCTGACGGCACTCAAAAAGTTTCTATTGTAAACTTTAAAACTAAAGAATCTTCCATTGTAGAAAAAAATGAAGCAGCTTCTGTTTCTAAGAGAACCGATTTTGATAAAGACGGTAAAATCAAGGAAGTTGAAACCCATAACTGGGCTACTCATACAACAGAAAAAACAAAATATAAAGACGGTAAAATTATAGGAAAAACAGAAGTAACTCAAGCATACCCTATTCCAAATACAACCGGAAAAGATCCGCTTAATGATGTTCAATTAAAACCGTCAGCACCTGTTGTATTGAATTATGACCCGTCGAAGGTGGAAGGTGAAAAAACATATTACTCAAACGGAGCAGTAGAACTTATCACAACCGAAACAGAACACGGTAAAGTTGTCCATGCATTTGCTCCAAATGGTGACTTGACCGGAATTGAATATGATGACGGTAAAAAATCAATTATTTACACAAATGGTGATACTTCTATTAACGAAGAATTAGCTCCGGATGTTATAAAAACTACAACTTATCACAAAGACGGATTTGTTGATGTAAATGTTACGGACAGAAAGAATGATACAGAAAAAAATGCATTCTATGAAAAAGACGGAGTTTTCGCTTCTTACGTTGAAATTTCAAAAGACAACCGTATGTTAATGGATTTTGATAAACAAGGTAATCTGATAGGTGTGGAATAATTCGCTTAATATATTTGTTTAATAAATTCCCGAGCTTTAAGTTCGGGAATTTTTGCATACATTAGTTCATCTGCAAGCGCCAATTTATTGATGCCGAATTGTAAAACATCATTCACGTTTGCGGTATTTATTTTCCCTGTTATAAATATCGGTATTTCACAATTATCACGTGCTTCAAAAATCAAATCAATATCAGGCAGAACTTCACCGTTTTGCGGTGACAGAAGAATATAATCCGCTCCGTCTGTTTTTGCTCTTTTTAGTTCATCTATTGTGTATACGGTTTTGCCTATAATGGTATTGTGAGAAGCTAATTCTCTAACATCGGCAACGGATATTCCCTGCGGTTCTAAATGCACACCGTCAGCCTCTGTTATTAGTGCTATATCTGCTCTATCGTTCACAATGTATGTTGCTCCATATTCGTCACACAATATTCGAATTTTTCTCCCGATATCGACAACCGTGCTGTCAGGAATATTCTTTTCGTTCAACATAACCATATCAACCCCGCCTTGTAAAGCAGATGCCACGGCATCAAGGAAATCATCTTTTGATAAGAATTTATCTGAATTTGTAATCATGCAAAGATGTTTCTTTTCCAGTTTTAAAAGATTAAATTGTTCTTTAAGTTTGTCCCACATAGGCTGCTCCTTATCAAAAGTATAGCATGAAATATTTTTATTGATTTTGTAAACAATTGTTTACAAAACTTTGTCGATATGGCAATTACGTATTGCGTAAATACTTTATATATACAAGGGGATATTAATTGTATCGGGGAGAAAAAATGAATTACTTTGAATATTTAAACAAATTATCAAGCGGAACAAATCGTGACAATTTTCCAAAAGTTCGCGTAAACAACAATAATACAAATCCGTTTATGCCGTTATTTGGGGATGCGTATTCGGTTCGTTATAACGGAATGCCAATATTTTCAAAAGCAACAAAAACAGACATTGAAAATGTTGACTACACTAAATTGACACATACAAATGAAGAAGCTGAACAGCCTCAAGAATTGAGCCCGTTAGAATACGTTTTGAAAAACTTTTTCTCAATAGAAGCGGTTAAAAAATTGGCTGATTCTAATGCTGACGGAGAATTATCAGTTGAAGAATTAAAAGAATACGTTAAGGAATTGGCAGGAAAAGACGGAAATCTTGAAGATATTTCGTTAGAAGATTTTGAAGCCGTATTGAAAGAAAATAATATCGACTTGGATAAAATTCTTGAAGAATTGGCATCAGAAACCGAAACTCCTGTAGAAACACCTGATGAGACTTCATCTGCTGTTGATGAAACAACTACATCTGCACCAGTTGAAGTTGTGCCGGCAAGTGTTTCTTCAAATTCGGGAAATTCTTATAATGTTTCAACTTCGAAGGAAAAAACTCTTGACGAGATGTCTATGGATGAATTGGAAACCGAAAGAACATCAAGAGCAAGCAATGTGACTGAAAAACAAAAAGCAGTTAATGCTGTCCATAATGGTGAAAATGAAAAAGTGAAAGCTGCTAAAAAGTGTGCTGATGTTGCAAGAGCTGAATACGAAAAAGCCATAAAGGAAGATGCCGGTGCTAAGAAATTTGCAAAACTAATTTTAACTAACAATTCCAATATTGAAAAAAATCAGCAAAAATTAGATAAAAATGCGGTTGAAATTAATAACAAAGAAGTTGAAATTGCTAATATGGAAACTTCTCTTGAAGGTTTAAAAGGCAACCTGGCAGCATTAAAAATTTCTCTGTCTTCAATTCCTGCACTATCAGGTAAACCTGAGGATAAGGAAAAAGATGCTAAAATTAAATCAAGAAAGTCAGAACTTGAAAAGCAAATATCATCAAAAACAAAAGAAATTTCAAAACAAGAACATAAACTTGCAGGTTTGAAAAAATCTTTGGAAAAATTGCAAAAAGAAAAAGAAAATTTGGAAAAAGAAAAACAATCTTTGAATACTGAAAAAACTAAATTAGACGAATTGGTAAAACAAAATTGTTCTGAAGTTACAAAAGCAAAATTGGACGCATTTAATCGTGCAAAACAAAATGTTGAAGACGTTAAATCAAGAGAACTTCAAACTGCAAAAAGTGAGCTTCAGGATGCTCAAGGCAAATTAAAAGAGGTTGATGTTAAAATCGCTGAAGTAAAAAATACCCCTAAAAAATTTACATTTAATGAATTAGATATTGAAAGCATACCTGCTGATGTAAGAAAACGTCTGGGTGCTAAAATTGCAAAATTACCTGACGGAACTGAAGTTTTGACATTCAACTATACAAAACTTGATCAAATGAAAAAAGAATTTACTGATAAAATCCCTGAATTTCAAAGAATTGCAGGTGAAATGGGATTGACTTTTGTAATATCTGACGGCTCAAGATCTGTTGCAGAATCAAATGCAGCAAGAGCAAGAAAAGGAAATTCTGTTGCAAAAGGCGGAAGTTCTCCTCACAACTACGGTGTTGCAATTGATATCGCATTATACAAAGACGGTAAACAGGTAAGCGGAACTCAATTTAATGAATTTGCCCGTAGAGTAAAAGCCGAAACAGGTGTTACTTGGGGCGGAGATTGGGGTTCTTTCGGAAGAAAATATGAAACTCAACACTTTGAACTTGCTAACTGGAGAAGTAAATACAAAAATCAAGATAATTTAATCTATAACCATGTTGCATAAAATTTGTGCATAAAGTCAGCCCTCTTGCATTTACGGTATTTTTCAACTAAAATACGGTAAAAAGGAGAAATTTATGGCACAACAATTTAATCCTCAAGGAATGAATGCACAAAATATTAAAAAGCGTTATGCGGTATTGGTATTTATCAAAGGTTCTACAGCACCTTTAGTGTTGTATGTGAAAGACGCTCAGGCTCTTTATCAAGAACTGATTGAGAAAATGACATCGCCAAATGCTGTTGTTGTGGAAAAAGAAACAGAAGGACCTTTGAAAAAAGTTTGTTTTGTGTCAAATCAGATTGCGGCTTTGGCAATTCAAGAGGAACAATTTATATAGATTTGAAATAAAATGGAAAAAATAATATTATTAGAAGATTTAGAAAATGCCGAAAATAAAACCTTATATATGACTTTCGATGAAAAAATTGAAGGTCTGGATTGTGTTACCCCGATAAAAGCAGAGCTTTGTGCAAAATCTTTAGGTGATTTTGTTCAAGTTAGCGGGCATGTAAATGGTAAAATTTTATTGGAATGCGATTTGTGTCTTGAAAAATTTGAGTATGAGTTGGATTTCGATATTGATGAAGTATATTCAAAACACTCGCTGTTAGGGGATTATGAAGAATCAGGACAAGAATTTGAACTAAAAGACGGTCAATTTGTAACTGATTTGAACGGCGAAAATGAGATTGATATTTATGACTTATTGTATCAATCTGTAATATTAGATTTACCAAATAAGAAAGTTTGTGGTATAAATTGTAAAGGAAGGGAATTTCTGTCTGAAGAAATTTCCGCAGATCCAAGACTGGAAGTCTTTAAAAATATCCAAATTAACCCAAAAAAATAGTAAGTACAAAAATAAAAAGGAAAAACAAAAATGGCAGTACCTAAGAAAAGAACCGGGCATTCGGCTCAAGGAAGCAGAAGATCCAATTGGAAAGCCACTAAGCCCGAAACAACAAAATGCCCTAATTGTGGCGAAACAGTTTTAGCACATACAGTATGTACGGCTTGCGGCACATATAAAGGTCAACCTGTAAAATTGGCTGACAAAGCAGCTGCAGCAGCGGCTACTGCACCGGCTAAAAAAACAGCAAAAAAATCAACTAAAAAAGCTGCAAAAACAGAAGAAACAAAAGTTGAAGAAGTAAAAACCGAAGAAGTTTCTACTGAAGAAGTAAAAGCAGAAGCAGAAGTTGAGAAAACTGAAGAATAATTACAACAATCAGAGGCGGCATTATACCGCTTCTGATTTTAATACCACTTTTGGAGAGAGAAGGATATGTCAAGAATAGCTATAGATGCAATGGGCGGTGACTACGCACCGAGAGCAATTGTCGAAGGTTCATTATGGGCGGCACAAGAGTATGGTGTCGGTCTTGAGCTTGTCGGACGTGAAGATGAAATTAATGCTGAATTAGAACGAATTAGAAATGCAGGTTGCATATACTCTGATTGTGGTACAAAAGGTCATAAAAGACGTATAAAAATAGATTTGGAAAAAATTGACTATACAATTACTCATGCCTCTGAAGTAATAGGCATGGGTGAGGCTGTTGGGCAATCCATAAGGAAGAAAAAGGATTCATCAATCGTAGCGGCAGTCAGAGCTGTGGCTGAGGGTAGATGCGAAGCTGTTGTTTCTGCCGGTTCAACAGGTGCGGCAATGGCGGCAAGTTTGTTCGGATTAGGAAGAATTCATGGTGTATCAAGACCTGCTATAGCAGTAACTTTACCTACCATGAAGGATCCGGTGGTATTGATTGACGGTGGTGCAAATAGTGATTGCACTCCTGAAATGCTTGCACAGTTTGCGGAAATGGGTGTTGCATACGCAAAACATATTGTTGGTATTGAGCATCCGAAAGTAGGTATTTTAAGTATCGGTGAAGAAGAAGGAAAAGGTAATGCTTTGGTTAAGGAAACTTATCCTCTACTGAAAGACATGCACGAAAAAGGATATATCGACTTTGCCGGTAATGTTGAAGGAAAAGAATTATTTATAAACAAATGTGATGTTGTTGTATGTGACGGGTTTGCAGGCAATGTTGCCTTGAAAGTTACTGAAGGCACGGCATCCATGCTTTTGAAAATGATTTCATCCGAATTTAAGTCGGATTTTGTTGGTTGCATTATTGGTCTAATGGCTAAACCGTTCTTAAGAAGAATTCTCAAAAGGATTAATTGGGAAGTTTTTGGCGGTATGCTATTATTAGGAGTAAAAGGTATCTCTGTTATTGCACATGGACGCAGTTCTTCTTATGCAATGAAAAATGCAGTAAGAGCTGCAGTCAGAGTGTTAAACAAAGATATCAATTCCAAGATTGCAGAAAACATAAACAGATAGGATAAATATTATGACAAAAAGTGTTAAACCAATGAGAATTGCCGGTGTTGGCTATAGTGTGCCGAAAACTGTAGTTACAAACGACGATTTGACAAAATTATACGAAACATCAGACGAATGGATTTATACAAGAACAGGTATTAAAGAACGCAGAGTTGTTTCAGGTAACGAGAGTGCCATAGATTTAGGTTTTGAGGCTGCAAAGCAAGCTATAGAAAAATCAGGTTTTAAGGCAGAAGATATTGATTGTGTAATTGCTGCGGCATCTGCTCCGCCTCAGTTATATCCTGCTTTGGCTTGTAATATTCAGGCAAGACTTGGTATTCCTGATTTTGTGCCTTCTTTTGATTTGACTGCAGCTTGTACGGGTTTAATATATGCGTTGCAGGTTGCAAGAGGATTGATAGGTTCAGGTTTATATAAAAATATTTTACTTGTAGCAGCTGATAACAATTCCCGACTAGTAGATTGGGAAGATAGAGGAACTTCAATCCTTTTTGGTGACGGTGCAGGTGCTTTTGTCGTTACTGAAGCTGAAGATGGCGTTGATGATATTTTAGCTTTGGATGTAAGGGCTGATGGCGGTATTGGTCAGTATATTTATATGAATATGCCGGGAAAAAATTGTCCGCTTGTTGAACCTTGTGATGAGGTTGATTCCCATATTCACATGGCAGGTCGTGATGTATACAAATTTGTAGTAACAACGTTGCCGAATTATGTAGATAAATGTATTGCCGATGCAGGTATGAAAGCCGAAGATATTGATTACTTAATCCCGCATCAGGCAAATCAAAGAATTATTGAGGCGTTACAGCAAAGACTCGGATATTCTGATGAAAAAGTTATTTCAAATATCAAATATTATGGCAATACATCAGCGGCTTCAATTCCTATCGCCTTGAAAGAGGGAGTTGAAAAAGGAAAGATTAAACTGGGCTCAACTGCAATCCTGTGCGGATTTGGTGCAGGAATGACTTGGGGTGCGGCTGTTGTAAGGTTGCGTGAAGGTATTTGCTAAATAATTAGTTTTATATTCAAAATAAAACCGGAGTTTTAAAACTCCGGTTTATTGTATTTTATTCAACATATTCTTCTAAGCGTTTTTTACGATTTGGATGACGTAATTTTCTTAGTGCTTTTGCTTCAATTTGTCTGATACGTTCACGAGTTACGCCGAATAATTGACCAACTTCTTCCAATGTTCTTTGGCGTCCGTCGTCCATTCCGAAACGTAATCTCAAAACATCACGTTCACGAGGTGAAAGTGTGCAAAGTACTTCGGCTAAATCTTCTTTTAAAAGCTCGGAAGCAACCATTTTAACCGGAGCATCTGCTTCTTTATCTTCAATGAAATCTCCCAAACGAGAATCTTCTTCTTTACCGATAGGTGTTTCAAGAGATAGCGGTTCTTGTGCAATTTTGATAATTTCACGTAATTTTGGTATTGAAACATTCATTTCAGCAGCCAATTCATCTTCGGTTGGTTTTCTTGATAAATCTTGAGCAAGTTTTCTGGTTACTTTTTTCAACTTGTTGATTGTTTCAACCATGTGAACAGGAATTCTTATTGTTCTTGCCTGATCTGCGATTGCACGAGTGATTGCTTGTCTAATCCACCAAGTTGCGTAAGTTGAAAATTTAAAACCTCTTTCGTGGTCAAATTTTTCAGCTGCACGGATTAAACCAAGATTACCTTCTTGAATTAAGTCTAAGAAAAGCATTCCGCGTCCGACATATTTCTTAGCGATACTAACTACCAAACGTAAGTTTGCTTGAACAAGTTTTCTTTTGGCGATTGCACCAGGAGTGCCGCCTTCCAAAATTTTTCTTGCCAATTCAATTTCTTCATTTGCGGATAAAAGTTTAATTCTTCCGATTTCTCGAAGGTATAATCTTACAGGGTCGTCAATTGCAACATTTTTAGGTAACTCGATATCATTCGGGTCAGCTTCGTCTTCCATGTTGTTAAGCATAAAAATATCGTCTGAACTGATTTTGTCACCCATTTTTGATGTGACGATATCTTCGATATTATCTGTTGAAATATCAACATTCATATAATTCATAGAATCGTGGTCGGTATCCAGTACCGAATCTTCATTAATATCTTGCAAATCAAGTGTTTCATCTTCCATTACACTGACTATTGAGGAGCTTGAGTTTCTTTTTTTTGTCATTTAGATTTTCTCCGTTTTTTGTCTATTTTTCTTTATTTTATCTCTTAGTTGTATTTGTATTTTAAGGGCTTCGGGATCATCATCTTTAATCCCTTTATATAAATTTTTAATGTGTTCAGCTTCCTTAATCTGTCTGCAGCGATTAATTTTATCAATTGTTTCTTGGATTACGTTTTGAAAATCTTCCTCACTCAGACCTCTATAAACCTCTGACATTGATATCAATTCCGTTAGAACTGTTTGTGCTTGCGGGTTATCAATATATTCAGTATATAGATGTTCGATTAATTCTTTCACATTATTTACGGTACATATCAATTTGTCAATTGTAGATTTTACATTTATTAATATTTCATCGTCAAATTTGATATCACCAATCATTTCATTGATTTGAGTAAATGTAAAATGACTGTCGGGTACTAAAAAAACGCTCAATAAATTTTTTTGCGCTTTTTGTAAAATACTTGTTTTTTTTGTTACATTCTTAACAATCCTTTCTGTTTGAGGAAGGTTAGCACGTTCAAATGTTCTGATTTCAGCTTGAATTGCGGATTTATCAATATTTAAAGTCTGCGCTACAATATCGATATAGCCGGAGCGAATGATTTTGTTCCCTATTTCAGCAAGGATTGGGATGATTTGTTTTATAAATACAGCTTTTTCTTGTGGGGTTTTGTAGTTGTCTTTGTTTTTTAATATGCTTTTCAATTGAAAATCAATAAATAGTGGTGCACTTTCCATATACATTTTATAGGCATCTGCGCCGGCAGAACGTACAAATTCATCAGGGTCTTTGCCTTCAGGAGGTGCAATAACTCTTATTTCACAAGCATATTTGTCTTTGTCTGATGAAAGATAGCTTTCATCGAATTGTTTTATATCTCCCAAACCTTTGAAAACTTCTTTAATTATTTCAGCTCCGCGACTTGTAGCTTTTTGTCCTGCTGAATCCGTATCGAATGACAGATAAATTTTTCTTGATTTGGTGTAACGTGAAAGTAACTTAACGTGGTCTGCGGTCAGAGAAGTTCCGCAAGCTGCAACACAGTTTTCTATACCGTGCGCTTGTGAAGATATTACATCAAAATAGCCTTCCATAAGAATTACGGAATCTTCTTTACGAATGGACTCTTTTGCCGTGTAAAGCCCGTACAAAAGTTTACTTTTATTGTATATTAACGAATCGGAGGAATTCAAATATTTTGGAGTTTGGTCTTTTTCTAAAGCCCGTGCGCCAAATGCAACATAATCACCGTTTTCATTTTGAATTGGTATAATTATCCTATTCCTAAATCTGTCGATATATCCGCCTTTTTCGCTTTTCAATACCAATCCGGCTTTTTCTAACACGTCGTTTGAAAAATCTTTTCGTAATTCGTCATATAGTGTTGTATAGGCTTTTGGAGCAATTCCGAGATGAAATTTTTTTATAATATCAGAACCGATACCTCTTTGGGTCAAGTATTTTAGTGCTATTTCGGAATTAGTATCTTTTTGGCGTAACAGCAAGTCGTGATAATATTCTGCTGCAACCATTGATGCTGCAAGCATTTGCTCTTTCACTTCTTTGGTTGAGGAAGAATTTTGCGAGTGAGAATGTGGTACTTCAAGTCCAAAACGGTCAGCAAGTTCAATAATCAAATCTTTAAATTCAATATTTCGGGTTTTCATAATGAATTTTAAGGCATCACCGGCTTCTCCGCAGGAAAAGCACTTGTAAATTCCTAAGTGTGGAGTAACGCAAAATGACGGGTTTTTGTCTTTGTGAAACGGGCAAAGTCCCCAATAGTTGTTGCCACGTTTTTTCAGGACGACCTGTTCGGATATTACCTCAACAATATCCAACCTTTCTTTTATTTGCTGTATTAATTCATCCCACGTGCTAGCCATAATAAAATTGTAACATTAACATGTTTTTTGAGAAAAATTTTAGTGTAAATTTCATATTTTTGTTTTAGAAATGTGGATAAATATTATAGAGCTTGGCATGTTTAGGGTGAGATGGACAGGGTATGCGAGGGTTTTGCGAATATGTCATCCTAAATTTATTTAAGGATCTTCTATAAAACTTGGCAAACTATCACATGATTTAAAGACCCTAAAACAAGTTCAGTGTGACATTAGTGGGTGTAAATGGCGACAGAATAGGTGTGAACAATGGTAAAACGAGTGTGTCATCCTGAATTTATTTCAGGATCTTATATATTTTAATAAAAAACAAAAAGGCTGATTTAATCAGCCCAAAAGTGTGAGTAAAATATATATTTATAAGTCTTTAAGTAAATAATTCCGCAAAAGGTCCGTTCGGATCTTGAATATGCGCGGTAACTGCTCCGTCTTCGGCTAATTTCAAGCCCGGTTCAACTACTGTTTTTACACCGTTGGTTACACTTGCAACTTGTGCTGCTGATACCTTGTAGTTGTATCCCAAACTTGCCAAAATCTCATTTGTTTTGTCTGCTAATTCTTTATCTTCAAGTGTAAATTGTCCTAATTTTACACCATAAATATATTGCGTATTTTTGGTTAATAAATCTGTTTCGTTTTCTAATCCTTTAAATTCCGCATTAGATTTAACGGTTTCTTTGGTTTCTTCTGCTTTTTTTGCTTCTTGTGAAACTTTTTGACCAATAGCGAAACTATAGTTATCATAGTTTTTGTTAAATCTATTAAACTCGATTGCCATTGTGGTTCTCCTTATCTTATATTCACATGATAAGTTACGGCATGTTGTTTAATAATCTTTAATGTTTTGGCCAAATTTCTTTCAGTTTTGTTACAAATGTTAACATGTAAAAAACACAATAAAAAAGGCTCACCTTTGGTAAGCCTTTTTATGTATGTGAGTTAAAAATTCGATTCTATTAAGATACTGCTATATCCAATTGTTCTAAGAAGTTTGTAAAACCACCATTTTGAAGATTTTTTTCAGCTAATGCTCTGTTTGTATGATCATCAACATATTTATTTAGGCCATCTTCTGTGCGAGCTTGTAATGTCAAGTTCAAATCTGCTAAACTATAGTTTGCACTAGCAACATCAGTTAAAGTATAGTTACCTGTAAATTTTCCAAATTCAGGAGCTGCTTTTGCAGCAATCTCAACAGGATCTTTAGCAGCTGCTGTAATATTAACACCAATTGCTGCATATGGACTCAAGTTATCCAAGTCAGCTCTTGTTGTAGTGTTTGAACCTGTTATTTGAATAGGGGTAGACCCAACTTCATTTGTCTTACCAGTATTCGCAGTTTTGTTTGTGTTTCCTGTTGTAATTGGGTTAAAGAAATTAAATCCGCTTCCGCCAATTCTTCCGTCACATGTCATTTTTCGAATCTCCTTTTGTACTCACATACTCTTAACTAGAGTGCTAACATTTTCTTTTTCTTTATAATCAATCCTATTAAATGATTTTCCGTTCTGTATATATATAAAGTATTTAGCTTTTAAATAATTGCGTAAAATGATACAAATGTTACAAAATGTTAACAAATTGTTAGCAAAATGGCTAATAGCAATACGGCTTATCTGTGGTTAATATTGTATAATAATGGGTAGGATGAAAGGGAAATGAATAGCATAATGAATAAGAATATGACGGATAGAGAATTGGAAGTATTAAATTACGTAGTTCAGGGGATGACTAATCTTGAAATAGCAGAAAAATTGATGATTACACATCATACGGTCAAGGCTCATATTGCATCTATTTTAAGAAAAATGGGTGTGAAAAATCGTTTGAGTGCAGCATTACTTGCAACAAAAAAGGGAATTATTAATCTTCATCAAGGCTAAGAACCGCCATAAACGCTTCTTGCGGAACTTCTACACTACCTACTGATTTCATACGTTTTTTACCCTTTTTCTGTTTTTCCAAGAGTTTACGTTTACGTGAAATGTCGCCACCATAACATTTTGCAAGGACATTTTTGCGCATGGCTTTGATTGTTGTTCTGGCTATTACTCTGCCACCGATTGCTGCTTGAACGGGAACTTCAAACAATTGACGCGGTATAATTTCTTTTAGTTTTGTTGTTAGTTTTTGACCTATATAAAAAGCACTATCTTCGTGACAAATTACCGATAACGCATCAACTACTTCGCCCGAGAGCATTATATCAAGTTTTACGAGTTTTGAGCGTTTATATTCGCTAAATTCGTAGTCCAAACTTGCGTAACCTTTTGTTCTTGATTTTAATTGGTCATAGAAATCGGTAATTACTTCACTGAGAGGTATTTCGTATGCTAAATCAACACGAACTTTATCAAGATATGTCATATTAATAAATATGCCACGTTTTGTTTGAGCCAAATCCATAAGTGTTCCGACGTATTCATTCGGGGTAATGATTTGTACTTTTACATAAGGTTCTTCAATATAATCACGATATTGCGCAGCCGGTAAATTTGCAGGGTTGTCAATTTCTACAATTTCGCCATTGGTTTTGTGAACTTTATAAACAACAGACGGTGCTGTAGTTACCAAAGACAGGTCATATTCACGTTCCAAGCGTTCTTGAGCAATTTCCATGTGTAGCATTCCCAAGAATCCGCACCTAAATCCAAACCCTAAAGCACTTGATGTTTCAGGTTCAAATGTAATACTGCTATCATTTAGTTTTAATTTTTCAAGAGCTTCTTTTAAATCTCCATAATCTTCATTGTCGACCGGATACATACCGGAAAAAACCATTGGTAAAGCTTCTTTGTAGCCAGGAAGCGGTTCATTCGCAGGATGTTCAACATTTGTTATTGTATCCCCTACAAATCTGGTCAATTCTTTAATTGAACCGGCAAAGTATCCGACATCTCCGCATACAAGTTTTTTTACGGGAACTCTTGATGGTGTTTGGTACCCAAGTTCTACAACCTCATATTCCTTACCTGATGCCATAAATCGTATTTTATCACCAAGTGAGATACTGCCGTCAACAACTTTGAAATAGCAAACAGTTCCTAAGTATTGGTCATATACGCTGTCAAAAACTAAAGCTCGAAGCGGTTTGTCCGAATTATCTTTTGGTGCAGGTACAAAATTCACAACAGCTTCCAAAACGTCTTCAATTCCTTCACCTGTTTTTGCGCTGACCGGAATAGCCATTGAGGCATCAATTCCAAGAATTTCTTCAATTTCTTGTCTTACTCGTTCAACGTCTGCTGACGGTAAGTCAATTTTGTTGATAACAGGTATAATTTCCAAATTTTGTTCTATTGCCAAGTATACATTTGCTAATGTTTGAGCTTCGACTCCTTGTGTTGCGTCAACAATCAAAAGCGCACCTTCACACGCAGCAAGTGAACGTGAAACTTCGTAAGAAAAATCAACGTGTCCCGGTGTATCAATCAAATTTAGTTCATAATTGTTCCCGTCTTGTGCGGTATAATTCATTCTTGCGGCATTAAGTTTTATGGTAATTCCGCGTTCACGTTCAATATCCATAGAATCAAGGAGTTGTTCTTGCATATCACGTTGAGCAACAGTTCCGGTCTTTTCCAGCAATCTGTCCGCAAGTGTTGATTTACCGTGATCGATATGAGCAATTATACAAAAATTTCTTACGTTATCTCTTGTGTTCATAGTTTGATTATATATAAAAAATACTTGATGTAAAAGGGGTTAACGGTTTCCTCTTTCTCGTACGGAAATTCTTATCGGGGTTCCGAAAAATCCGAAGGCTTCTCTGAGTTTGTTTTCAAGATACCGTTTGTAACTGTCTTTTAAGAGTTCTTCATTATTAACGAATAAAATGAATGTTGGCGGTTGTGTTTTTGCTTGTGTTACATAATAAATTTTTAACCGTTTTCCCTTAAAACTTGTTGGCGGATTAAGTGCATACGCTTCGTTCACAACTTTATTTAAAAGACCTGTGGAAACACGTTTGGTACATTGTTCGTAAACTTCTATGCTTTTATCAAAAATCTGCCCTAACCTTTGTTTGGTTACTGCGCTTATAAATATCTTTGGTGCAAAACTTAAAAACGGGATATCAATTTCAAGTTGTTTTTCAAATTTATTAATTGTATTTGATTGTTTTTCTTCTATCAAATCCCATTTGTTGATTGCAACAATTAAACCTTTTCCGGCTTCAGTAATTATTGATGAAATTTTTTTATCTTGTTCAGAGATACCTTCTTTTGCATCAATTACCAAAAGCGCCACATCACAATCTCTGATTGAACGTATAGCACGGTCAACAGCAAATTTTTCAACTCCGTAATCAACTTTTGATTTTTTTCTTATTCCAGCGGTATCAACGATTATAAATTCTTTGTCTTTATATGTAATATAACTGTCAATACTGTCACGAGTTGTGCCTGATACATCCGAAACTATTACCCTGTCTGTGTTTAAAAGAGCATTAACTATAGAGGATTTCCCTGCATTTGGTCTGCCGACAATTGCAATTTTTATACGATTATCTTCTTCTTCAGCTTCAAAAACTTCAAAATCTTCTGTGATTATTTCCAATAAATCTCCGACACCGCCTGAACCGTGAAGTGCCGAAATTCCGATAGGATTACCTATTGCAAGTGCGTAAAAATCATTTGTCATCATTAAAGACTCTTGATTATCGCATTTATTAACAGCTAAAAATATAGGTTTTCCTGATTGTCTAAGGATATTGGCAATATCGTAATCAATCGGATTAATTCCGTCTTTTCCGTCAACAAGAAAAATGATTTTGTCAGCTTCTTCACAAGCCAGTTTTGCCTGATCAAAAATAGAAACCATAATATCATCTTCATCGCCGGGAATAATACCGCCGGTGTCTATTACCGTGAACGGTTTGTTTTGCCATTCTACATCAAAATAAATTCTATCTCGGGTTACTCCCGGTAAATCATCGACAATAGAATGCCTTGCTCCGACTAAACGATTTACGAAAGTCGATTTCCCGACATTTGGTCTTCCTACTATTGCGACTGTTGGTTTCCTTTTCATAAGCTTATATTATCATGGACAGGTTTAATTGCAAAATCGGAAGAATATTATAATTAATCAGAACCGAATTTAATTTTAGATTTAAACACTGGTCGTCAAAGACGGGGCAATTGATATGAATTGGCGAACCAAATCACTATCCCATTGAATTCCCGCACCTTCTTTTAATATTGCGCAGGCTTTTTCAATAGGCATTCCTTTTCTGTACGGTCTGTCGCTGACTAAGGCGTGGTATGCATCCGCAATTGATACAATTCTTGCAGCTAAAGGAATTTCGTTGCCTTTTAACCCGTCAGGGTATCCCTTTCCGTCAAGTCGTTCGTGGTGGCATTTTACAATAGGTATTAAATCACGTAATGCTTCGTTTGGTGCCAATACTTTTTCTGCCCCGATTGTCGGATGTTGTTTCATAATTTCCCATTCTTCATCTGTCAGTTTTCCAGGTTTTTTCAGAACAGATTCAGGAATACCGATTTTGCCGACATCATGGAGCATTGCTCCGATTTTAATTCTTTCAACTTCATTTTCAGGTAGGTTAACTGCACGGGCGAGAGCTTCCGAATATCTTGAAACTGACGTCGAGTGACCTTTTGTGTACGGGTCTTTGGCATCAATTGCGCCTGCTAAAGATGTTACCATCTCCATAAGGTGGTTATGGTTTATGATTTCTTCCTGATTGAATTTGTGTACCAGTTCTTCTTCAAAGTTTATGCCAATTTGTGCGTGACGTTTTGCAAGTACTTCGGCAAAAGAATTTAAAGCCATATCATCCCAGAAATTGAAGTCTGATGAACTTACGATTGCTGACATTCCTTCTTTGTAGCCTTTTGCTTGTGATATAAACATAGCTTGTTCGGCTAAAATCAAAAGTTTTTCTTGGTCGATTGTACATTCCGGATATGTAGAAATACCCACGGATACTTTGATAGGACCTACGTCATCTACAAAACAACAGGATAGACAGTAAGTTATATATTCTGCCAAATATTTTGCATCTTTGGTATTTGTGTTTGGCATAATAACGGCAATTTCATCACCGCCGTAACGACCTGCGGAGTCATTTGCTCTGATGTTTTGCTTGATTTTTTCCGCAATCGTCTTAATAACCTCGTCGCCTTTTGCATGACCCAGTTCTCTGTTAATTTTAGAAATGTTGTTCACGTCAAACATAACAACAGACAATGGCGTGTTGTTATCAGATGCTTTAGATAGTTCGTTTGCAAGAATTTCTTGAAATCCTCTGTGATTATAAAGGGATGTAAGATTATCCGTATTCGCGTATTTACTTGTTTGTTCAAGTAATTGTAAATTGTGGATAAACATTCCCATATAATTTGCAAAAAATTTAACCAAATTGGTATTGATATTTGAAATATTTTGTCCCACAAGCATTACGCCTATACATTTATTCACCGAAATCATAGGCACAATAACAGAACTCGTTTTTACAAGATATGGTATGTTGAGATAATTAA
>CAMGGL010000006.1 GCA_946055575.1 uncultured Candidatus Melainabacteria bacterium | reverse complement strand
ATCAAAATATAGACTCTAATTCCTCTGAACCGGCAATGAATAACACGGCTATCGGTTATGATGCGTTGTCTAAACTGCAAACTTCAACATACAATACAGCTCTTGGTTATAACGCATTAAATTCAGTGAAAACTAACACCGCAAAAAGTAATACCGCAATCGGTTATAATGCCGGAATGAAAAATAACTCAACAGGCAATACCTTTATTGGCTATTATGCCGGCAGCAATTCTACAGGCAAAGAAAACACATATATAGGTTATGGTGTTTCAGGAGCAGGTAGTGGTGATAACAATACATTTATAGGGGCTTTTGCAGGACCAACCAACCAAAGCTCTAGTAAGAATACCGCAATCGGATATAAGGCATTGGCAAATTTAACCGATGGTGAGCATAACATAGCTATCGGTACATATGCTCTTAACAAATTACAAAAAGGCATTAATAACACAGCAATTGGATATTATGCTTGTTCAGAACTAACAAACTCCTCAAATAAAACCTGTATTGGTGCAAATTCCGGCCCTCAGAGAGGAACTTCATCAGAAAATTATTTAAAAGTATTGAGTTCCGAAGATACTGAACAGCGTACATATATCGGTAGCCGACCTAAAGGATACGGTGGGGATGCGGTATTAGAAATACATAACGTGAACAATTTTAATTCAAATCAAGCAGGTCGCAATACTACTGCTGCAGGAGATTATTCATCTACAGGTTTTTATTACATTGAAAATGGCAGCAGATCCAATACAACGACTGTCATTAATGGTAACCTCATTGTTAGAGGTAGACCATATTTTACCGTTGGTTCTCAATTATATCATTTTCATGATAGAAATACTCCGACAGGTAGTCCAAAGTACAGATTATACGGATTTGGAACTGGTAGCGGAAAATATTTCGCAACATGTGCAACCGATTCCAGTAGCTACGCTTTTGATACCAGGTGTGTAAACTTATATCCTACAAAACTTTCTGATCGCAGATTGAAAGATATCGGAGCAAAAAGCACTATCGGTATGGATGATTTGCGCAAAATAAATGTTTATAATTTTACATTTAAAAATGATAAAGATAAAAAGCCGCAAGTTGGTGTTATCGCCCAAGAATTGCAAAAAGTATTTCCTAACTCCGTAGTTAAAGGTGAGGACGGTTATTTAAGAATTAAATGGGATGAAATGTTCTATGCTGCAATTAATGCGGTTAAAGAATTAGATAAACGACTTGTTGCTTTAGTAAAAAGAACAACCAATGTCGAAACTCAAATTTCAAAACTTGAACACGAAAATTCAAGTTTAAAAGCTCAAGTTGAGTCTTTGACAACAAGAGTTAACAAATTAAAAGCTCAATAAGCTTATAAATAAAAAATACTGGGAGAAAAGGTTTTAATAACTTTTTCTCCCTTTTTTATTAACTTTTATTTATAAATATATAAATATTATTTGATTTCAAAAAAACTTTGCAATAAACTATAAGGAAATGGAGTGCCGGGTTGGAATTAAAAGACTTACCGGCGGAGAAAATAAATTAAGGAGAAAAAGATGACACCAAAAAATTTTTTATTTACTTCTGAATCAGTTACGGAAGGACACCCCGACAAAGTTTGTGACCAAATATCAGACGCAATTTTGGATGAATTTTTAACAAAAGATAATCATTCAAGAGTAGCTGCTGAAACAACAGTCACTACAGGAATGGCATTAGTATGCGGCGAAATTACAGCTGATTGTTACGTTGATATTCCACAAGTCGTTAGAAACACAATTAAAAACATCGGTTACACGGGCTCTACTTCAGGCGGATTTGATGCTGATACTTGTGCTGTTTTAACAAGTATTGATGAACAATCTACTGATATTGGCAGCGGTGTAAACAAGGCATTCGAAACAAGAGAATCAAATGCTGATACATCTGTTACCGAAACCGAAAACATCGGCGCAGGTGATCAGGGTATTATGTTTGGGTATGCTTGTAATGAAACACCAGAATTGATGCCATTACCGATAAGTCTTGCTCATAAACTATCATACAGATTAGCTCAAGTAAGAAAACAAGGAATCTTAAAATATTTAAGACCAGACGGTAAATCTCAGGTAACTGTTGAATATGTAGACGGTAAACCGGCAAGAATACACACAATTTTGTTATCGACACAACATAATCCATCAATAAACGGTGAATCTGATAACCAAAAAGTTCAAGATATTATTAAACGTGACTTAAAAGAATTTGTTATCGATAATGTTTTTGCTAATGAAGCTATTAAACCTGATGAAAATACAATTATTCTAATCAACCCGTCAGGACGTTTCGTAATAGGCGGACCTCAAGGGGACTCAGGTTTAACAGGTCGTAAAATCATAGTTGATACTTATGGCGGTTACTCAAGACACGGCGGCGGAGCTTTCTCAGGAAAAGATCCTACAAAAGTTGACAGATCTGCAGCTTACGCTGCACGTTATGTTGCAAAAAATATTGTTGCAGCAGGTCTTGCTGATAAATGTGAAATTGAATTGGCATACGCTATCGGTGTTGCTGAACCTTTATCAATATTGGTTGATACATTTGGAACCGGTAAAATTTCAGATGATGAAATTTCTAAACTTGTTTCTAAGAATTTCAACTTAACTCCTGCCGGAATTATCAACAAGTTTGATTTAAGAAATCTACCGGCTAAAAATGGCGGTAAATTCTATCAACTACTTGCAGCATACGGTCACATGGGAAGATTGGATATCAATGTTCCTTGGGAAGAAACAGATAAAGCAGAATCTTTAAAATCCCAAGCTTGCTCTTGTGGCTGCGGATGTATATAAAATTCAGATATACAAACAACAAAAAGACTGTCAGATTTGACAGTCTTTTTTATTACATAATTTTTCTAAAGAACATTTTTCAATTCATCAATAACAACATCAAGTGCCCCCTGCTGATCGTCAAAAATATTAGAACAATCTTCGCAGGCTTGTTTATAATAATCATTATCCGACAATAATATTTCTATATATTCACTCAATTCTTTAGGCGTTTTAACAATTTTACCTGCTTTTGATTGAGATAATAACCAATAAATATCTCTAAAATTATGTATAGACGGGCCAGTTATCGTCGGCTTTGAATACACGGTAGCCTCTAATGGATTATGCCCGCCTGTTTTATTAAAACTCCCGCCAATAAAAGCAAAGGAACATATAGAATACATTTTACCGAGTTCGCCCATTGTATCCAATACAACAATATCAAAATCCTTAAAAGTATCACCTTTAGAGCGAAAACCATATTTAAAATCTTTTAACAACGGAATAATTTGAGGTAAACGGGTTGTATGTCTTGGAACTAAAAGAAGTTTTATGTCATTATATTTTTCTTGTTTTTCCTTAAATATATTCAGGATAATTTCTTCCTCGCCTTTATGAGTGCTGCCGGCTATAATTACCCTGAAACCTTCTTGTCCAATTTCAACCTGTTCATTCGATTTTTTTATATCGAATTTTAAATTCTTCATAACTTCAGTTTTTTCAACAGGAGCTCCAATTGCAATAAGTTTATTCTTATCAATTTCACTTTGAGTAAGAATTTTTGTATATTTTGACAAAACCATTTTGAAAAATCGAGCAAATAATTTATATAACTTAAATGTAGAATCAGACATTCTTCCATTTATACAATAAAGCTTGATATTTTTAACATTACATAAAAATGAAAATACTGGCCATAGTTCTGTTTCTGCAATAAGAACAACTGTTGGTTTTACTTTATTTAAAAAAGAATCTACACAAAATGGAATATCAAATGGGAAATATGTAATAAAATCAGCAACTTTTGAAAATTTCTTTAATGCAATTTCTTGACCTGTTTTAGTACCTGTTGTTACGACTATTTTATAATCAGGGAAAGTTTCTTTTGTTTTTTTTATCAAGTTTTCCAGCGCAATAACTTCACCGACTGAAACCCCATGATACATGATAACTTTGTCGCCTAAGTGAGGATTTTTAAAAAATCCAAGCTTTTCTCTCCAACCGTATAGAAATTTACCGTTAAAAACTCTGACAATATAATAAAACGGCAAAAGAATAATAAATAATAAGGTTGATATCAAGCCATACAAAAATAATTCACTAAACATTGATACAACCAGCAATAGTAAAATAATTAAAATAATAGAATATGTAATCATAATACAGAAATTATACAACAAATAACATGACATGTTGACATTAGAAACAAAAATTTATAAAATCAGATTATGGCAATAGCATACTTAAGTTTAGGTTCAAATAAAGGGGACAGAATAGGCTACGTTCAACAAGCGGCAAGCCTGCTTGGTGCTGATGAAAATATAACCATTGTTCGTTCATCTGCATTTTACGAATCAGAGCCGTGGAATATGAACACATCAACATGGTTTGTTAATGCTGTTGTTGAGATAAAAACAAAGTATTCCCCAAAAGAACTTCTTGAAGCCTGTCAAAGAATTGAAAAACAACTGGGCAGAGAGAAAAAAACGACTTCCAATTATGAAGACAGAACGATTGATATAGATATAATGTTTTATAACAAAGACATTGTAAATGAAGAAGATTTGGTTATTCCGCACAAATACGTACATCTTAGAGCGTTTACACTTGTACCGATGATGGAATTAAATGCGGATTTTGTTCACCCCGTTTTACATAAAACAATCATAGAGATGCACAATGATTTAGAAAACCCTGAAATGGTATTTTTGTATGGCACAAGAGTCGACTTTTAATACTAAATCGGTTGCAATAATCGGTGCAGGGCCTGCAGGATGTATTTGTGCAAGAACTCTCCTTGATTTTGGGATTATCCCGACAATTTTTGAAAAAGGACAACCTTTACGCACAATTTTGCCAACCGGAGGCGGGCGCTGTAACATCTCACACGCTCAATATGATTTTAAAGAACTTGCAAAAAATTATCCGCGTGGCGAGAAGTTCTTATACTCTGTCTTTTCAAGATTTGGAGTTGCTCATACCGTTGAATTTTTTGAAAAAATCGGAATTCAAACCTATACACAATCAGATAACAGAATTTTCCCGACCTCAAATTCATCAGCAGAGGTTCGACAAAAACTTTTAAATGCTATTACAAAAGCTAAGATTATAAAAGAAGAAGTTATCTCTGTTAATAAACTCGATAATTGTTATAAAATACAAACAAATAAATCTTCTTACGCATTTGATATTGTCGTTATTGCAACAGGTGGACACGCAAATTTTAACATTATAAAAGGAATAGAAATTATTGAACCAACTCAATCTCTTGTTGGATTAGTAACAGAGGAAGATTTTTCAAACCTTGCGGGTGCAAGTATAAAAAATGTGATTTATAAAAATCTAACCGGAGATATCTTATTTACCCATAAGGGTGTTTCCGGTCCGTTAATTTATAAAATATCATCACTAAAAGCTCGAGATAGTATGCCTTATGATTTAACATTACAACTTGCAAATTTAAAAAACCTTCAAGAGTCTTTAAATGACAATCCGCATAAAGAGATAAAAAATCAGCTTGGTAAATATGTGCCAAAAGCTGTTGCGCAGTATATTTTAAATAATCTTGGCATAGATTTGCAAACTCCAGCACATAAAATTAACGGAAAAATGCGTGATTTGATAATTGATAAATTAGAGAATTTTAAAATTACAATCAAAGCAAAAGTTCCTGACGGTGAAGTCGTAACCGCGGGAGGAATCGATTTAAAGGAAATAAATTCTAAAACAATGGAAGCAAAAAAATTTCCAAATTTGATTTTTTGTGGCGAGATATTAGATATTGACGGATTTTGCGGAGGTTTCAACCTCCAAAACTGCTGGTCTACAGGCTATATTGCAGCTAAAACTATTTCAGAGAAATTTACTTAAATTACCCGAAGATTAAATTTACACAAGACTTGACACAATATACCGGTTATGGTATATTTAGCTTGTCAGAAGTTAAAAGTTCGAATACGATTTCCAAATAGCCTTAAAAAGCTTTATTTTTTGGCGTATTCTAAAATAATCGGATACCCAATCCGGTAATAACAAAACATTTTAATTAGAAGTAAAATTACAAGAAAGGTAAAAAGTAATGGAAAACAATGAAGAATTAAACGTAACTGAAACAGCAGCAGAAGAAGTTAAATCAGAATCTGCTGAAGTTGAAGCAACAGTTTCCGAAACAGTTGAAGATACTGTAGTTACAGAAGAAAAACCTGCAAGAGGAAGAAAAGGTCGCGGCAGAAAACAAAAAATAGAAACAACAGAAGAAAAACCTCAATCAGAATGGACTGAACGAGTTGTTCAAATCAGCCGTGTAACAAAGGTTGTAAAAGGTGGTAAAAAATTAAGTTTCCGTGCAATTGTTATTGTCGGTAACCAAAAAGGTCAAGTCGGTATCGGCTGTGCTAAAGCTTCTGAAGTTATTATTGCTATTCAAAAAGCAATTGCTGACGGAAGAAAAAATGTTATCACAGTTCCTATCTTCAAAACAACAATACCTCATCCAATTACAGGAAAATCAGGGGCAGGTGCTGTTATGTTAAGACCGGCTTCTGAAGGTACAGGTATTATTGCAGGTGGTGCTGTTCGTTCAGTATTAGAACTTGCAGGTATTGAAAATATTCTTTCAAAATCTTTAGGTTCAAAATCTCCGCTAAATGCAGCTAATGCTACTATAGAAGCATTAAAAGCATTAACACCATTTAATGATGTTGCTAAAAAACGTGGTTTGACAATGGCAGAACTTTTAAACTAGTTAGATAATTTATAAAAATAAGGAATAAAATCATGGCAGATAAAAAATCAAATACAGTAAAAATTAAACTCGTAAGAAGTTTAATCGGAACACCTGAAACTCAGCGCAGAGTTGTTAGAGGTCTTGGTTTAACAAAGAAAGACCAAATCGTTGAACATAACGAAAGCGCTACAATTATGGGTATGGTAAACAAAGTTTCACATCTTGTTGAAATTGTTAAATAGTTGCCCAATTATTAGTAATTAATTTAAAGTACAGAAAAGAGGAAATAAAAATGGCAAATATAACATTAGAAGATTTAAAACCTGCAGAAGGTTCTACATCTAAATCTAAAAGAGTTGGCAGAGGCCGTTCTTCAGGACACGGTAAAACATCTTGTCGCGGTCACAACGGAGAAGGTCAAAGATCCGGTAACTCTTCAAAAAGAGGTTTTGAAGGCGGACAAATGCCTGCCTACAGAAGACTTCCTAAATTAAAAGGATTTCAAGTTTATTCAAAACTTAATTATGCTCAAATCAATGTTGGCAGAATTGACGCTTTAGGACTTAAAGAAATCTCATTAGAAACTTTGAGAGAAAAACTTACAATTCATCCAACATGTGTTGGTTTAAGAGTATTAGGTAACGGAGAAATCAAATCAGCTGTAACAGTAAAAGCTGCTTACATTACTCCATCAGCAAAAGAAAAAATTGAAGCCGCAGGCGGAAAGGTTGAGTTAGTATAATGGCACAAGGTATTAAAGCGCCTACACCTGAAGATTTAGCATCAATGTGGAAAGCTTCTGGTCTTAAAGAAAAGATTATTTTCACGTTGATGATGATTGCAGTTTGGAGATTTGGGGTTCAAATGCCTTTATATGGTATTGATGCTACAGTCTTTGAAAAAATTATTGCTTCAAACAGCGGTAATAATATCATCGGATTTTTGGATTTATTCTCCGGTGGTGCTTTAGGAACTGTATCAGTACTTGCTTTGGGTATTGGACCGTTTATTACATCTTCAATTATTGTTCAACTTGTTTCTGTCGTTATTCCGTCATTGGAAAAACTTCAGAAAGAAGAAGGTGAAGCAGGGAGAAGAAAATTATCACAGTATACTCGTATTTTTACAGTAATACTTGCTATATTCCAAGCATTCATATTTATGTTGTATTTGCACCAACTACCGGGAGCTGTCATTTCGCAAGTTAACCCGATAGTATTTTATGTAAGTTCAATTTGCATACTTACATCAGGTGCAGTACTTGTAATGTGGATATCGGAATTGATAACCGAAAACGGCATCGGCAACGGTGGATCGTTGATAATCTTTTGCGGTATACTTTCAGGAATTCCTGTATATGCAGATAAGACCGCTGAGATTATCAAGGTTAGCTCAAGATTAATGCTTGGATTAGTTGCTTTGCTTGTAATTTTCTTCTTAGCTATGGTACTTATCGTTATTATGCAAGAAGCTGTTAGAAAAGTTATTATTGTAAATCCTAAAAGACAAATCGGTAACAAAATTTATGGCGGTATGAATTCATTTATTCCGTTTAAACTTAATCCGGGTGGCGTTATGCCTATCATCTTTGCGATTGCAATCTTACTTTTCCCTTCAACGATATTAGCTCTCGTCGGTCAGGCGAATATTCATTCTGTTGCTTTGAAAAATATAATCGTAACATTAAATCAATATTTTAGTGCAAGCGGTATTATGTATTACGTATTGTATGTTTTATTGATTATTGCATTAACATTTTTCTACGCTTCAATTATGCCTAATATGCAGCCTAAAGATATTGCTGATAATTTGAAGAAATACGGTTCTTCAATTCCGGGTATAAAACCTGGAAAACCTACCGCAGACGCTTTAGATAAAATATTAACAAAAACAACATTTATCGGAGCTGTAGGTTTGGGTATAATCGCTTTAATACCATCACTTGCAAGTTATTTTACAAAAATTCAAACTTTGCAAGGGATTGGGGCAACGTCATTAATCATTATGGTTGGTGTTGCTCTTGATTTAATTAACCAAGTAAAAACTCACTTGTTGGCAAGAAATTACGAATCTTTCTTAAAAGATATGTAATTAAGCAATATAACAAAAAAGCGCCGTCTGAGAAATTTCAGACGGCGCTTTTTAATACTTTTACTCACTTAATAATTCTGCAAACAAGCATCCCTTTTCATATTTTACGAGTTTTACTGTTTGTAAAGAATTGTACAAATCTTCTCTATCAGAAACCATTTGAACAGTCAGATAATTTCTGCTTATTCCTTTTAGATTTCCTGTATGCTTATCTCTATGTTTTTCAATTAAAACTTCAAATTTTCGACCAATATTTTTACTTACAAAATCATCATATTTAGATTTTGATATTGATTTAATGATATTTGCACGGTTAACTTTAACCTCATCAGAATTTTGTTCGGGCAAATCCGCACCGACTGTGCCTTTTCTGATTGAATACGGGAATGTGTGAATTTGAGTTAAACCTGATTTTTCCAAATTTTTACGAGTAATTTCAAAATCTTCATCAGTTTCTCCTGCAAAACCTGCAATAATATCACTTCCGATAAACGGCAATTCAAATGTTGAATTGATTTTATCAATCAAATTAAGATAGTCTTCTGTCTTATAAAATCTGTTCATCGAGCGTAGAGTTTTGTCATTTGCAGACTGCAAAGACAGATGAAAATGTGGACAAAATTTATCAGAATTTTTTAGAAAATCAAGCATTTCATCTGTTATTTCGGGCGGATTTAACGACCCTAAACGAAATCTTTGAATTGAGGTTTTATCTTCAATAGCTTTTAATAAATCTAAAAGCGATAACCCAAACTCTTTTCCCCATTGACCAATATGAATACCCGTCAACATGACTTCTTTAAATCCATTTTTAGAAAAGTTATTAATTTGGTCTATTATAAATTCTAAATGAGCACTACGACTTTTTCCCCGAGCCTTCCAGATGATACAGTATGTGCATCTGTTATCACACCCGTCTTGAATTTTTAAACTTGCCCTTGTTTTTGTTGTATCGACAAGCTCAACTTCTGTAAAATTCTCCAGTTTTAATACATCTTTTGCAGAAACCTGAGTATCCGAAATCAAATAATCGTACAAATTAAGTTTTTCATCATTTCCGATAACAATATCTATAAAATCGTTTTTCAAAAGTTCTGCCTTTTCCAATTGAGCCATGCAACCGGTGACAACAGTTATAATACAAGGATTTTTATGCTTTGCCGCCCGTAAATGATACAATGATTCATTATCACTTTTATGGGTTACACTACAGGAATTAAGTATAAAATAATCTGCATCTGAAATATTTTCAGCATTTTGCATCCCGTTTTTTATTAAATTTTCTGAAATAATAGCGCCTTCAAACTGATTAGCTCGGCAACCCATTGTATGGATATAAAACTTTTTCATTCTCTTATATTATAAAAAAGAAATATAATTGTAAATATTTGTGTACATATTTTGTAATTATAGCAAAAAAATTTACTTTTCGGTTTTAAATGTGTATAATCAAAGTGTAGAAAGTGTAGGTGTTAAATGCAGGTAAATTCGGTTTCACAGAACAATGTTCAATCTTTTGGAAACAGAAAGCAAGAGAAAATGGAGCGTATGATTGCGTTTGCAAATTTAAATGACAAACAGCTTCAACAGATAGCTCTGAAAAAGGCTGATGAAAAATACAATGCTAAAGATTACAACAGGAAACAAAATTTGTTATATTACGGAATACCAATTGTATCAGCTTTAGCTAATATTCAAAATCCTGTTTTGGTAAATATACCAAAGAATATTACTCCAAAAAATGTAAGCAGAATTGAAAAGTTTGTTGCTGACAGAGCCAGAGGTATTAAGTTTATGCAATTTGGCAAAAGTGCAATACTGGGTACAGCAGCATTTGCCGTATTTGACTTAGCTCTTAGAGCAAAACGTAAAATTGATCAAAAAAGTGAAACATTATCAAACTTTAACAAAGAACATCCGTTCTTATCAACAATCGGCAATCTCGCTATTGCAACATCAGCCGTTTTATTAGGACGTGCAGGATTAGCAAAAGTTGCTCAAAAATTACCGGCCAAAGTAGACAGAAACACTCTAAAACTATTGGTTAAAGGCAAAAACTTCCTTAACAATAATAAAGTAATCAATAAAGTTGCAGAATATGCACAAAAAGCTCCTGCGGTAGTAAAATCATTTGCTAAAGGTACACTAAACTTTGCTCCTTGGCTTTTGGTTCTTGCAAGTTTTACAAATTCAATCAACTATTCAGGAAATAAAACCAGAGAAATATACAAAAACTATGATCAGCTAAAAACAGCTCAAGCTGAAGTTAGAGCAGTATTAGACGATATGGATGCTAACGCATAAAAATTTCAAATAATAATATAAACATTAAAAAGTATATCAAATTTGAATTTGATATACTTTTTATTTTATAATCAAATCATGAGAGTTGTTATTTTAGGTAAGGGATTAATGTTAGCAAATATTGTTTTGGGGGCAATTGACGCCGGAGCAGATATTGTCGGAGTTTTTAGGTATGAACAAACTAACTCAAATCCGATAAAGTTACTTTTACAAGATACCTTTAATCCTTTGCCTGAAGTTTCATTACTTAAACAATTAAAGTTAAACCAAATAAGAATGAAATCAGCAAACAGCAGAGAGTTTAGAAAGCTTTTAATCAATTTGAATGTTGACCTAGTTATAGTTGGAACATGGAAAGAACGAATAAGAAAAGATACTTTTGATATTCCAAAAATTGCAACAATCAACGTTCATCCGTCACTATTACCGAAATACAGAGGTCCAAACCCGTATTTACAGACAATATTAAACGGAGAAAATGAAACCGGAGTAACTTTACATCTGCTTGATGAAAACTATGACAGCGGAGCAATTCTTGCTCAAGAAAGAATAAAAATACTTGATACCGACACCTCAAAGGAACTTCGGGAACGTTCTGCAATAACGGCCAGAAAAATGGTTACGGAATTAATTAAAGATTTGGATACTAAAATAATAACTCCAATTAAACAAAATGAAAAATATGCAACATATTATCCTAATATTTCAGGGAATGAAAAAATGCTTGATTTCAAATATCAGACATCTGATGAAATATCAAGAACAATTAGAGCATTACACCCGTTTTTACCTACATATATAACACACTTTGATAAGTTCTTTGTCGTAAATCCTTACGACTTTAAAATTATTGAAAATGATGATAATACGGCAATTGCCGGAAATATCATACACAAAGATGCTAAAACAAAATCATTAACGATATTATGCAAAGACGGAAAAGCAATTAAATTTAAAAACTTAAAACTATATAAGTCGGGAATTTTAACAGAAAAATACATCAATGATATTGTCAGGACTACTTTCTAGCAACGGTATTTCTATCAAGCATGACCATCAGAATAGAAATATCTGCAGGTTTTACCCCACCAATCCGAGCCGCTTGAGCTAAAGTTTTAGGTCTAATCTTATCAAGTTTTTCTTTTGTTTCTGATGAAATATGATCAATATTGAAATAATCAATATTTTCAGGTATTTTAAATTTCTCAAGCTTATCAGCATTTTCCACCTGATCCTGTTGACGTTTTATATAACCGTCATACTTTATAATAACTTCTACCTGTTCAAAGACGTCTTTTGGAACATTCAATAAGCGTGTGCCCTCATCAAGTTCTTGCAAAATTCTATATGTCACATTAGGTCGTTTTAACAATTCAGAAGCTCTCATTCCTCGCTCAATATGTTCTTCATATTTTGCCAAAATTGAATTAACTTCATCATTTGCAGGAATTTTTAAAGCGTCTAATCTTTCTTTTTCCTCTTTTATAAATCTTTGTTTATTTTTATATATTTCATATTGAGCATCATCAATTAGCCCGATTTTATACCCGATTGGAGTTAATCGTTCATCAGCGTTATCCTGACGTAGTAATAATCTATATTCAGAACGAGATGTCAACATTCTATATGGATCCTGAATATCTTTTGTCACCAAATCATCAATCAATGTTCCTGTATAAGATGAGCTTCTTGATAATTCAAGCATTTCAGAACCGTTAAGATAGTTAAACGCATTTATACCTGCAATTAATCCTTGAGCTGCAGCTTCTTCATAACCGCTTGTACCATTAATTTGGCCTCCAAAAAACAAACCTTTTATCTTTTTTGACATTAAAGAATGGGTAGTTTGAACGGCAGGCACATAATCGTATTCAACAGCATAAGCAGGTTTAATTATATGAGCATTTTCAAGTCCCGGCAAACTTCTAATCATTTTCTCCTGCACATCAGCAGGTAAACTCGTCGAAAAACCTTGAATATATGTTTCATAAGTACCAAGTCCCTCAGGCTCAATAAAAATGTGATGTGACGGATTTGAGGCAAAACGTACAATTTTATCCTCAATTGACGGGCAATATCTTGGACCTACACCATGTATTAAGCCCTGAAACATCGGCGATTTATCAAGATTTGCTTTGATTATTGCATGAGTTTCCTCTGTTGTTCTTGTCAAATAACAAGGATAAGTTTTTCTTATCGGGCGATTAGGTTTAAACGAAAAAAAGCTTAATTCCTCATCTCCTGGTTGAAATGTCATTTTTGAATAGTCAATCGTTCTTTTATCAATCCTTGCAGGCGTACCTGTTTTAAGTTTTTTAGTTTGAATCCCGAGTTTGTGTAAGGACTCTGATAATCCAATTGCTGCTTTTTCTCCAAGTCTGCCTGCACTATATGAACGTAATCCTACAAAAATCCGACCTTCAAGCGAGGTGCCCGTTGTCAGTACAACAGCTTTTGATGAATATTCTATACCAAATTCATCTACCGCACCGACAATAGTATCATTCTCAACTAATAACTCGGTAATACAACATTGTTTCAAGTAAATATTTGAATTACTTTCAATTAAATTTCGCATATATCTGGAGTATTCAGCCTTATCGGACTGAGCTCTCAAGGCTCTTACTGCGGGACCTTTAGAAGAATTTAAAACTTTCATTTGCAGATACGTAGCATCTGTAACTTCTCCCATTACCCCGCCCAAAGCATCAATTTCTCTGACTAAAGTTGATTTTGCAGGGCCTCCAACTGCTGGATTACAAGGTTGCAGCGCAATATTATCAACATTAAGTGTGCATAAAAGCACCTTCATTCCTAATTTTGCACACGCTAAAGCAGCTTCACAACCGGCATGTCCTGCCCCGACAACGATTATATCAAATGTGTTTTTTAAGTAATTCATAACTATATTATAGTGCAAAATTGTCATTCTGAACTTGTTTCAGAAAAATATTTTACATTATAAACCGTTTGAACATCTAATTAAAGCACAACAAACTTACCGCTTATCAAATAAGCGTATATTTAACACTAAAAACTGCTCAAACTCTCTTAAATGTCAAAAACGAAAAATTTAAAATTTTTCTCCGGTTAAATCAACTTACTATGATTCAGTAGTTAATTCTTCCCAGATGCTCGGCACAACAATCAACGCTGTGTACACGATAAATCCAAATAAAATCAGATTAATAGCCATCATAACCTCCTTTGGTTACATGTATATTAATCCCAATATTTTAAGAAAAATAACAATAATTAGACCAAATAGTTGAAAAATTTACAAAAGTTAATATAAAATAATGATATGAAAAAATTGACACAAAAGGACTTTAGAATACTGTTTTCAGGGCTTTGCTGTTCAAGATGCAAAAATGAATTTACGATTGATGATTTAACAGAAATTCGCAATGAAAATGATATAAAAATTTGTAAATTACAATGTCAAAAATGCAATAAGGATTTTGGGGAAATTATACTTAATTACAATAAAAAAGCCACAAAGCATTCACCACTTGAAATAATTGACGGTCCGGCACCAATAGATTTTGATGATGTGATAGAGGCTCACAAATTTATAAAAGAAAACCTGTAAAATGAGTTAATCAAACTACATATTTGATTGACAAAACGATGAATAACGTGAAAAAATGGAGTTACAGAGGGGGATTTATAAATGGTTAAAGAAACTTACCTGCATGACAAACATGTTAAACTTGGCGCAAAGATGGTCGATTTTGCAGGCTGGCATATGCCAGTTCAGTACACATCAATTATTGATGAACATAAAACTGTTAGAGAAACAGTAGGTCTATTCGATGTTTCACACATGGGTGAAGTCTTTATATCGGGTAAGGATGCAACAAAATTTCTTAATAAAATTGTTCCGCAAGACATTGCAAAACTTGATTACGAAAAAGCTGTTTATTGCCAATTACCTAATTTGAACGGCGGTTTAATTGACGATTTAATAATTTACAAACTGGGTATTGAATATTATCTTGTAATTTGTAACGCATCAAGAATTGACGAAGACTTAAACTGGATTGTACGTAATAAAAGAGGTTTGGATGTAAAAATAGATAACCAATCACATAATTATTCACTATTAGCAGTTCAAGGTCCTAAGGCAATAGATTTAGTTAAGAAAATGGGCTATGACATTGAAGGTCAAAAATCATTTACAATCAAACCTGCAGTCATTGAGGGGATAAAGTTACTTGCCTCTCGCACAGGATACACCGGCGAAGATGGATTTGAACTGCTTGTTGAAAACGAATACTCTGAATTTTTATGGGATAAAATACTTGAAAAAGGTCAAGAATACGGGATAAAGCCAATCGGACTCGGGGCGCGTGATACATTGAGGCTTGAAGCAGCATTACACTTATACGGAAACGACTTGGATGAAAATACAACTCCTATTGAAGCTGGGCTTTCATGGTCAGTTCCAAAAGATAAAAAAGTTGATTATAACGGGAAAAATGTAATCTTACAACAGGCTTTAAACGGTGTTGAAAAGAAACTTGTCGGGCTTGTGATGTTAGATAAAAATATTGCAAGACACGGTTATGATATATATTTTAAAGGTGAAAAAGTCGGCATTGTAACAAGCGGCTGCGTATCCCCAAGTACAGGGAAAAATATTGCATTAGCTTATGTTAAAAATAACAAAGAAATTTGCATCGGTGCTACAGTTCAAGTTATGATAAGAGAAAAATTGCACGATGCACAAATTGTTAAACGACCGTTTGTAGAAAAAAGAAATCATGTTTAATAAATATAAGGAGAAATAAAATGAGTTTTACTGATGAAATTTTATGTACAAAATCACACGAATATATAACAAAACAAGGTGCAAATTCAGGAGAATATGCAATAGGTTTAACTGATTATGCAATTGATCAGCTTGGCGATATTGTGTTTTTGGAATTACCTGAAATAGGTGACAAGTTTGAAAAAGGTAGCGCATTTGCAAATATTGAATCGGTTAAAGCAGCATCTGAAATTTATATGCCAATCAGCGGCGAAATCACAGAAGTTAATACTGCACTCGTTGATGCTCCGGAAAGTCTTAATGAAGATTGCTGGGGAAACGGATGGCTGGTAAAAATTCGGCCGACTGCGGATGAAAAAACTGAAACATCAGAATTATTGACATACACAGACTATAAAGAAGAATTGGAATAATATGAAAAATTTTTTAGTACATAACGAAAGCACAAAAAAAGATATGTGCTCTGATATAGGTATTAATACAGTAGAAGATTTGTTTAAACAAATACCGCAAAGCGTAAGAATGAAAGAGCTAAATCTTCCAAATGCTCTGAGCGAACTTGAAACTCAAAAAAGAGTAAAAGGTCTTGCAAATATGAATGTTGCAGATTATGCAAACTTTATGGGAGGCGGTATTTACAACAAATTCGTCCCGGCGTGTATTTCACAGGTCGCATCCAGATTTGAATTTAATACAGCCTACACTCCGTATCAACCTGAAATTTCTCAGGGAACATTACAGGTCATGTACGAATTTCAAACAATGATATGCAGATTAACGGGAATGGACATTGCGAACGCTACTGTTTATGATGCAGGAACGGCTTGTGCAGAAGCGATACTTATGGCATGCAGAATATCTAAAAAATACAAGGTCTGTGTACTTAATTCACTTAACCCCGAATACAAAGAAATTATTAAAACTTATACATATTCACAATCTATTGTTGTTGATTGGGTTGACGATATACCTGATGGTACTGCAGAATATGCATGCGTATTAGTTCAAACACCGGATTACTATGGAGAAATTTTAGACATCAAGCCTGTAAATTGTTTACTTGTCGTTTGTTGCGATATTTCAACATTATCATTATTAACCCCCCCGGCAGAATATGGTGCGGATATCGTTGTAGGTGACATTCAAACATTAGGGATACCAATGAATTTTGGAGGCCCAACGGCAGGCTTTATGGCATGCAAAGAAAAATTCATGAGGCAATTACCCGGAAGACTTGCAGGCAGAACAACAGACAAAGACGGTAAACAAGCATTTTGTTTGACAATTCAAACCCGAGAACAACACATAAAAAGAGAAAAAGCAACCAGCAACATTTGCTCTAATCAAGCATTAGTAGGGCTGTGCGCAACCCTCTACTTATCAGTAATGGGAGAACAAGGCTTTAAACAAGCCAGTTATCTGTCAACCAAAAATGCCCACAATCTTTCTGAGAAATTAGCAGCTAAAGGTATTAAAACATTAAACAAAAACTTCTTTAATGAATTTACTATTGAAGTTGAGGATGCGGATAAATTTCTCTCAAAATTAAAAGAAAATAAGATTTTGGGCGGTATAAAACTAAACAATAAAAACATTTTGGTTACAACAACAGAGATGAACTCTACTGAAGAAATTGATAATTACATTGCTTGTATTTAAGTCAGAATACTCAAACTAATAACTCCGGATTGAATATGGCAAGTTTACCATTCACTTTTAAACCTGTTTAGGTTATAATTTAATAGCAAAAGTTTAATATTTTTTGAAAGGTTAGTTATATGCAAAAAAATCAAGCTATGGGGATGTACGTTTTATTAGCTATTATAGTTATGGTCTTTATCTCGACCATTTTAAAAAGCGGACCGACCACATCAACAACTGAAATATCATATACAAATTTTTTACAAAAACTTGAGAATAAAGAATTTGTAAAAATTGAGAAATATGATGATATGCTCATTGCTGTACCAAAAGAGCAAAAAACAGAAAAAAAAGTGGAAGAAAAAGAACAAAAAAATACGGTATCTCCATTTTTGACTCCTGACAATAAGAATCAGCAAGCACCGTTACAACAATATAAAGTTCAAATTCCTGCAAATAATGAGGAGTTAATGACAAAATTAAACGAATCAGGTGCTGATATTACGGTGCGTAAAGCCCCCGAATCAAATCAGATTGCAGGAAGCATAGGTACATTTATAATAATTTTATTTGCGGTTATATCACTGGGAATTATGATAAAAGCAATTCAAGCCGGCGGTACTCAAGCAATGTCATTTGGTAAAAGTAAAGCTAAAATGTTGTTAGATTCAAAAGTAAAAACAACTTTTAATGATGTTGCAGGTATTGACGAAGAAAAGAAAGAACTTGAAGAAATAGTCGATTTTCTAAAAAATGGCGAAAAATATATGAAATTAGGAGCGAAAATACCAAAAGGTGTACTTTTGGTAGGACCTCCGGGGACAGGTAAAACCTTAATGGCAAAAGCTGTTGCAGGTGAAGCCAGTGTTCCATTTTTCTCAATTTCAGGATCTGATTTTGTTGAGATGTTTGTCGGTGTTGGTGCAAGCCGCGTAAGAGATTTGTTTGAGCAGGCAAAAAAACATCAACCTTGCATTATATTTATTGATGAAATTGATGCTGTCGGCAGACAAAGAGGTGCCGGTCTTGGTGGCGGACATGACGAAAGAGAACAAACTCTTAACCAATTACTTGTTGAAATGGACGGATTTGACGCAAACACTAATATTATCGTTATTGCGGCAACAAATAGACCTGACATTTTGGATAATGCTCTTTTAAGACCGGGAAGATTTGATAGGCAGATTTATATCAACGCTCCAGACGTAAAAGGCAGAGAAAAAATCTTAGAAGTTCACGCTAAAAATAAAAAATTGGATAAAGATGTTGATTTAAAAATTCTTGCAAAACGTACTCCTGGATTTACGGGAGCTGATTTGCAAAATCTTCTTAACGAATCCGCTTTGCTTGCAGCAAGAAAAAATCAATCAAAAATCACAATGAAAGATGTTGATGAGTCTATTGATAGAGTTATTGCGGGTATAGAAAAGAAAAGCCGTGTTTTAACTGACGCTGACAGGGAATTGACTTCTTATCACGAAGTAGGTCATGCTCTATTACATAAACTGTTACCTGAAGGAAATGAACTTCATAAAGTATCAATCATTCCTAGAGGTATGGCTGGCGGTGTTACTTGGGCAAGACCAAAAGATGAAAGCGTTTATACAAGTAAAGCTAAGCTCCTTGCTGAAATTACATCAGGACTGGGCGGCAGAGCTGCGGAAGAAATTGTCTACGGACTAGATAATGTAAGCACAGGCGCAAGTCAGGATTTAATTCAAGTTACAAATTTAGCAAGAAAAATGGTTACAGCTTGGGGTATGTCTGAAAAACTCGGAACGATGGCTTACGGGAAAAATCAGGAAAATGTTTTCATGGGCAGAGATTTCGGGCACCAAAGGGACTACTCAGAACAGGTTGCTTTTGAAATCGATCAGGAAATAAAACGCATAGTTGACGAAAGATATGATCTGGCTAAAAAATTATTAACCGAAAACAGGGACATGCTTGAAGAAATTTCAAAAGAACTCTTAGATAAAGAAACAATTGATGAAAAAGAATTTGAAAACATTATGGAAAATGTAAAAAACAAAAGAGCATAAAACTCAATTTCATACAAATAAGCTAAAATCCTAAAACAAATTATGTTTTAGGATTTTACTTTAATCTTTATTTCTTATAAAAGCAACTCGTGAATTATCAACACAACAATTTCACCGGGTGCAAGATTTAAGTAGATTTTACCACCTTTAGCATCAGGCATTGATGAAATTTTTATAGGTAATAAATTTTGAGTTTTAGAATTAAACTTAGGAATTTTTACGACTGTTTTTTGAGAATTTTCATAATCTAAATTACCAATAGTCACAACTTTTTTAATATTATTTGAATACATATAAGCAAATACATCCTGATGATTTGTTTTCAATGGAGTATATGCTCCCTCATTCAAAACTGGTAAAATACTTTGTTTAACATTATTTCCTAAAAGGAAATCATTTTTTAACGATATATTATCTCCACCCGGTTTACGTGACAGATTAAATATATCAAGTTTTCCTCGATGCATAAAATACATATCATCATCAGTATTTGTTTCAGGAGCAAGTTTATTTGCATTCTCGTAAAGATAATTATCTCCCGTTTGAAACCCGTCTACAAAATAAGAATTTACAGGCAAAGTTGCATTTAGCCATATAATCATATCACTCAATGCAGGTCCTTTTAAAAGGATAGGACTAACCTCATCATGTGTTGTAAAGCTACCTATAACACTTTTGTTACCCTTATATTTTTTCAAGTCCTTAAACGTAAAATTAAGCTGATTATATAATTCTTTCGAGGTTTTCCAATCTTTTATATTAAAAAATGAACCGTAATAACCGTCGAATCCGGCGTCCAAAAGTTTATCATATGGTGTGAATACTGCAGATTGAGAAATCGGCTCATACCAAGAATCGGAAACTTCAGCAAGCCAAAGAAATTCAGGATCAATCGCTCTTGAATAATTAATTAATTCTTTCCAAAATGCGGCGGTTTTTGAATGAGCAACATCCGCACGAATTCCATCTACTCCAAGATTTATCGCAAAATTTACAAAATCTTTATACAAATTAAAGACATTTGCATCAATTTTATCTTCGCTACCTACAGATAATAGCCTTACATCCGTCCAATCCGAAGGAATGACAGGTTCTCCAGAGACTCCTGAAACAAACAAATCAGGTCGTTGCAAGTATAAATCATAAGAAGCACAAGCAGGAACATCAAATATAACTCTAATATCTCGTTTGTGAGCTTCTTTTATAAATTTCTGAGCCTGCTCTTGAGCTGATAACGGGGAGTTTTTATCAATTAAATATTCACTTATTGAATCAAACGATGCTGCAGAATAAACACTTCCTGCTGTTCCCAATGCTTTTAATTTACCGGTTGGAGTGACAGGCAAAACATGGATAGTATTTATACCCAGATTTTTTAGTTCATCAAGCCTTTCTATCGCATTTAGAAATGTTCCGCGAACTTCACCCATATTTTCTTGTATAAACCCGTCCTCATTAACATCTTTCGCATTAAAAGATCGAATATTTATTTCCATTATTCGAGTATCATTATTCAAAAATTTTGTACGTAAATCATTCTGCCAAGCATCATTCTGCGCAGACGCCGACAATGATGTACACGCTAAAACAAAAAATATTGCTGCGAAATTTCGTAATTTCATAATAAAATCCTATTCAACAGGAATTAGTAATTCCTGATCAATGTTAATTCTGTCAAGAGTTTTTAAATTGTTGGCTTTCATTATTAACTCTGCTTTTTCAGAAGAATAAGAACCGTAGTAATGTTTAATAATACTTTCTCCGGTATCACCGCTTTTTACAATATATTTCTTCATCTTGGAGCTATCAAAAGTCGGTTCAGTTTCAGAATTATCTTGATGATTTACTGTTTGTTCAGTATCATCTTCCGTCGGAACTGAAATTCTGTTTTCAATATCATTTTGAGCTTCCTCTGCCTGTTGTTCAATAGTATTTTGAGACTGCGGCATTGAATATACAGCATTAACGATACCGCTTGGAATTTTTCCTGTTTTAATACAATAAGCACTAATAGAAAGTCCTAAAAATGCCGAAACCAAAAATCCAACACAAAAACCTATCAAAATATAAGCGATAGGAGAATTAGTATTAAACTGCGCAGGTTTAAAATTTTGCCACAGTAAATCAATTTCTTGAGTTTTACTGTTTTGAGTTTCTTCAACCTGAACCGTATCTTCAGGTCGTACATATTCTCCGATAGAATTATCCGAATTTTGTTCTTTTGAAAGATTTTCTATAACTTCAATTGATTCCCTTGATAATGTTGATCTTCTTATTGTAGAACTTTTCATTTAATACCTCGCTACCCATTCATAATAGTATACTAGCACGCACAACAGGAATATTCAAGCAAATGTAAAGAATATCGGCAAAATAAAAGCGGTAACCAAAAGATTACCGCTTTCCAAACCTATATAGTAATTAAATTACTTAACAAGTTCTTTGAATTTTTTACCAGCTGAGAAAGCAGGAACTGTTTTAGCAGCAATTTTTAAAGTTGCACCTGTTTGAGGGTTTCTACCAGTTCTTGCTGCTCTTTTGCGAGCTTCAAAAGTACCAAAACCAACTAATGTAACTTTTTTACCTTTAGAAACTGTCTTTTGGATAGTTTCTAATGTAGCTGATAAAATGTCAGCAGTAGCTTTTTGTGAAACTTTTGCTTTTTTTGATACTTCTTTTACTAATTCTTCTTTGTTCATTATGAACCTCCTTCTTCCTTTCCTACGGCACCATCTTCCGCAGAATTATGTAATCGACAAATTTATTATAACATTTTTTCCACTCGTGTCAAGGGTTTTAAAGAATATTTATGGATATTATTCAGATATACTCTAAAAAATGAACTTAAAGTCTGGCAAACACCTGATTTTCAGCGGATTATGTTTCATTATTCAACTTGGCAAATTTAACATCCTGATAAAAATATTGCAATATCTGATAGGCATTATAACCTTGTTTTGCCAAATTATTAGCACCATGCTGCGACATGCCAACACCATGACCATTCTTACCCATATCGTCATCAAATGAAGGAACCGAACGCAAATAAGGTGCATAACCACCCCAAACAGATGTTGAGGTCATTCCACCCGCTGAGGCAAAATAATAGGCTGAAATAATCTTCATATCATAAGTCAGGACAAGCCCATGTGTTTCATCAACCGCTTTATTTGTAATATTCGTTTCAGCAGAGGCGCCTCCATAGGCTTGATCTTCGGTATTATCTTTTAAATCATACCCGTGTTTTGCTTGTTTCCCAAGATTTGCAAGTGCAAAACTTCTTGCTGCAATCGCCTGAGCTTTTAATGCCTCATAATGCCAACTTGATGGCATCTCTGAAGGGACAACACCTTTTATATAATTTTCTAAGTCAACATCATTTATAACAGTAAGCGTACCATTGGTGTTTTTAATCATCAATTTTCCGTGATACCACTTACCTTTTGTGCTGACATAACCTGAGGTATCAGGGCGTAAAACAACTGAATTTGTACCTAAAGCATAGTATTTTCCACCACTTTTAATAGCAATTTCATTTTTATAAGGTACTAATACATACCCTTTCATCGCGTCAGTTGTGCAAACCGTTTTATTTGTATTCACATCAATAAGACGACCGTTTACGTTTGTTCCGACACCGGCTTCATTTACCTGAGTCATCAATCCAATTTTTATGGCATAACTTGGATTTGTTGAAAATAAACCGATAACCAAAAATGTTAGTAATATATATATCTTTTTCATATTTTTTATTTTATCACTTTCTTTTTCATTGTAATAAACCAAACGTAGGATTTTTAACGGTTCTGATAAATTCTTGTATAATTCCAATAACTTTTAAAGATCTTTTTTACATAATTTTTAGTTTCATCATAAGGGATTTGCTCAACAAATTCATCGGTATCATTATACTTAAGATTGCTTTTCCAATTTGATACAGCTCCAATACCGCCGTTATATGCAGCAACAGCCGACACATCTTTATTTTCAAGCATTCCTCTTATTGTTGAATAATAAAGATTACCCAGTTTTATATTTAATTCAGGATTAACTAATGATGATGTATTAAATTCAAAACCGTGTTTTGAGCCTATATCATGAGCAGTTGAAGGCATCAACTGCATCAAACCTATTGCTCCTACAGAACTTTGAGCTTGCGGATTGAATGAACTTTCTTCTCTAATTATTGCCATCATCAATGCGTCATTATTTTTATATATATTTGAAAAATTTTTGACTTGTTTATAGTAGTTTTGAGGATATACAAGCCGCCATCTCAAATCAGTTTTTACAGGTTTTAAAGTAATCTTTGCCATAGCATCTCGAGCAACAACCATTGATTCTGCATAATTTCCGCGTTCATATTCAACCCAGCTTTTTATAAACTCATCGTTTGTAAATTTAATTAGCATATCGTAATCTTTGACCTGCATTAAAGAATATAAAATATCAGTTTTATTCGGATATTTATACGGATATATCACGGGTTTATAATCTAAGTTAGCAGAAATAACAGAATTTTCGACATTTTTAATTATCCAATATGCCCTATAGGAATAATAACTGTCAGGATACCTGTTTATTATGTCATTAAAGTATTTTGAAGACAATTCAAAATTATTATATTTTTGTTCAATTTTCCCAGCCCAAAACATAACCAACGGAGAATAAGAAGAGTCAGGATACTTAGTCATAAAACTTCTTGCAGTTTGACGTGCTGTAGCATACTGTTTTTGCAAAATTTCAGCCATGAATATCTGCAACAGTACATCTTGAGCATATTCGCTTTCAGGATAGTTAGAGTACAATTCACTATAGCAAGCGGCTTTGTCTTTTTGTGGAGAGGTATCACATTTTAATTTCCACAAATAATCTTTCCCGTTACCCTTTGCCATAGAAAATAATTTTGAGACATTACTATATCTGTCTTTTAATTCAAACATGCTAAGATAATCATCTACAGCACGCTTATAATCACTTTTTTCAACAGAATTTGCAAACTTAGCAACACCTTCTTCTGTTAAGCTTTTTGCTTTTGAGTAATCAAACAAAGCCAGAGAGTTAGAAACTGCAACCGCCCAGCTATCTTCCTTTTTGGCTTTTGCAAGTCCGGCATTCGACTCTTTATAATTTTTAGCAAAATAATAGGCTTTTGCTACAAGAACAATATCTTTTGACTTCATGTTAGGGTTAAATTTTTGCCAATTAGTGGCAACTGATAGCGCCAAACGTCCATCAGGATATACTTGTAAGTATTTCCGATAGGCTTTTTCAACATCCGCAACTTTTTTACGTGAAAATATTTTATTTGAGTAGCGTATTTTTGAGGCATTTATTCGAGCCTTATAATATTCTGAGGCTATTTTAAAATCTTCATCAATATCTGATTTTGTAACCTGATTAAAATACTTATATGCTAATTGCGGATTATCATCTATCAAAATTTGACCAGCTAAGTAACGAGCCTCCGGGCTTAACTTGAAATTCGGATAAAACCTAAACAAAAGTTGATATGCCTTCAACTCCGAATTTTTATCACCCAAGACTTTAGCACATATTGCCTGACGAAAAATAGCTATAGGCTTCAAATTTGAAGAATAACTGATTTTTGAAAACAAATAATAAGCGTTCGAATAATTTTCGTTATCATAATCTTTTAATGCACTCTCATAAATTTTGTACGTTTTAGATGGCGGTTGATAAATTTTTGCAAAAAACAAACCCAAAAGCAAACATAACAATATTATTGCAAATTTATACCACAGATTATTATCTTTTTTGAACACATACATAAGACTATTTTAGCAAATTTTTTAATCAAAGAAAAATTTTTATCAAATATTTACATTTTTAAGTTATAATTTAAACAACAAGGAGAAGTATATGCCAAACTGGGAAAAAGGATTAATTGCACTTGGAATAAATTTTATACTGTTAATTATTTTATTCAAAGTTATAGATATAGTTGATAATAAAATTAGAATACGAATAAGGAATACAGAAACAAACTCCCCGCTACTAAGATTTATGCCGATAATAATGAAGCTTTTAAAAGCTGTATTAATATTTATAGCATTAACCGGTTTTTTGCAAAGTCAAGGTTATTCTGTATCATCAATACTTGCAGGTTTTGGAATTGGCGGTATTGCTGTAGGTATGGCGGCTAAAGATGCTCTTGCAAATATATTCGGGAGCCTTGAAATACTTTCCGATCATGTATATAAGATTGGAGATTATGTTAAAATTAATGGTATAGAAGGTTATGTCGAAGATATAAACATTCGATCAACCAAAATCAGAGATTTGGACAACTTCTTAATAAACGTTCCAAACAATGTTGCAGCCAATGCTGTTATTACAAATGTTTCAAGAGCTAAGAAACGATTCATAAATGTAACTTTCGGGGTCACTTATGCGACAAATAACGACAAAATTACGCAAGCACGTGAAATTTTAAAAGATATTGCAATAAACCATAAAGAAATTCATAACGAATTTACCGTTGCTGTGCACGATTTGGGGGATAGCTCCATAAATGTAAGATTTAGAGGTTATGTAAAATCAGGTTCTTATGATAAATTTTTAAAAGTACGAGGAGAATTTTTAGAAGCCGTCATTTCTAAATTCAGAGAAAATGAAATTGATTTTGCTTTTCCGTCTCGTTCAATATATATAGAAAGTGATAATTCAAAAATTGAAAATTAAAATAATTGCACTCGGTAAAATTAAAGAAAAGTTTTTAAAAGAAGGGATTAACGAATTTCTAAAAAGACTTACGCCCTACGCTTCGGTTGAAATTCTTGAAATTCCGGCAATTGACGTTAAAGACGAGAATTTAACAGAGAGAATTTTAAATGAAGAAGGTGAAAAGATTTTATCTCATTTAAAGCCCTTAGATTATGTTATAACATTGGAAATAGAGGGCAAATTATTATCAAGCGAAGAATTTGCCAATAAAATAAATTTATTGACAAACGACGGAGTACAAGAAATTGTATTTATAATCGGTTCTTCTCACGGAACAGGAAAAAATGTTAAATCCAGAGCGAATTTCAAATTAAGCTTTTCAAAAATGACATTTCTGCATCAGTTTGCAAGACTTATACTTGTTGAACAGATATATAGAGCTTTTAAAATAATAAAAGGTGAAACTTACCATAAATAAGTCTTGTCACATACTGCAACAAGTGCTATAATTATTCAGATATAAGATTTTAAAAGGAGAACTTTTAATGGAAACATTTGAACTTAATTTATCAATCGAAGAACTTGAAAAACGTACTCATAAAGATTATTTAATTACTAAAAAATTTTTAAAAGCGGATGCGCCTGAATATTTATCACTCGAAGAAGGGGATAAAACCGCTCTTAAGCATCTGGTAAAAGCTGCAGCCATTTTAGAAAAAATCAACATGCAAATTGATAATCCGCACAATCTTGCAGTAAAAGAATTCTTAGAAGAAGAAATAAAAAAAGGTAACAAGCAAGCAGAGCTTACAAAAATTTTGTTTGATGCACAAAAAGGAATTAACGCCATTGATACAATGTCAAACCCTATCAGACTTATAAAAGGCTTGGATGAAAAACCCGGAAAAGGGGTTTATCCTGAAGACCTTTCTAAAGAAGAATTTCACTCAATACTGTTAAATATGTTAAACGACAATAAGATAGAAGAAGTAAGACAAATCTTAACTCAGCGCTCAATGGTTGTTCGAGATAACAACGAATTAAAAGGGATTGATTACATTGATTATTTCAAAGAAGACTTCTCAAAAATGGCGGATGAACTTGATAAGGCGGCATTTGTTTCAACAAATACAGATTTTAATGAGTTTTTAAGATTACAGGCAAAAGCATTAAGAACAGCAGATCCTATGCTTGACGCTTACGCGGATAAAAAATGGGCAACATTACAAGATACGCCTTTGGAATTCACTATAACAAGAGAAAACTATGAAGATGAAATGACCGGTTCAATAGTTGAAAACGAAGAACTTTCAGAGCTTTTGAAAAAACACAATATTACACCTATTCCAAAAGACTTTTTAGGCGGAAGAGTAGGAATTGTAAATAAACAAGGAACAGAAGCGCTTATGGCAATAAAAAAATATCTGCCGACATTAGCAGATAATATGCCATATAAAAACGAATATGAGCAAACAATCTCAACTGATACCGATGCTAAACAAACAATGGTTGACGTTGATATGGTAATGGCATCGGGTGATGTCGGAGAATACAGGGGAGGAATTACCCTTGCAGAAAATTTACCAAATTCCGATAAATTATCACTTTCAATTGGTGGCGGACGTCGCAATGTTTATCACAGACAAATCAGGTTTATTAGTGACATGTCAAAATTACAAGAAAGACTTGATGCTGTTTTAGATCCAGAACAACACAAATATTATTTAGATGAAGCAGACCATTGGTTTACTATCGGGCATGAAAACGCACACTCACTTGGGCCAAAGGGTAGCAGCGAAGCTCTCGGCAAGTACCGCAATATAATAGAAGAAAACAAAGCTGATATGGGTGCATTAGCATTTGTAGATTTGCTTACTGAACTTGGAATGTATACACAGGAACAAAGACTTCAAATTATCGTTACAACTATGGCTGATAATTTTCTTAAGTCTAAACCGACACTATCTCAAGCCCACAGAGTAAGAACAGTTATGCAGAATAAATATTTTGCCCAACGCGGAGGATATGATATTACCGCAGACGGGAAAATCCATATTAACATTGACAAAATAGTCCCAATAGCAAAAGAAATGCTTGCTGAGATTATCCGAATTCAAATAGACGGAGATTTCAACAAAGCCGAAAAATACGTAAATGAAAATTTTATATGGACAGAAAATATGGAACTTATCGCACAAAAGCTCCAAAAAGTATCAAAAGCATTAAACGGAACGTTAGAAACCGAACTTGCAGATAAGCTTTTGGCAGAAAATTAAATTTAAATAAAATAAAAAAAATAACAAAGGTTACAATTTGTAACTTTTGTTATTTTTATTGTCAATTATTCAAGAAATAAATACTTAATATATACAAAGGGGATAATAATATGGGATTTGGAGATGTAACAACAAAATTTTCTGCTTCATCATATCAACAATGTGATGGGTCAAATTTTTCAACAGCAGGAATTGATAACAGTTTTAAAGTCGGAAATGGTAATTTAGGGATTTATGCAGGAGTTGGTTGCGGTTTTAATAATAAACCATTTAGTGCCGTCATTGATTTTAAAGGATCTTACAACTACGGTGACAGTCCGCTTTCCGGAGGCTTTAGGGTAAGAAATAATATCGGGGAAAACTCAAAAACCGTTCAATTTCGCTTTCAGCCTTGCACGGTTACCGTTCCGATAGGCGATAGTACAAAATTCTATGCAACGCCTTATGTTGCAACAAAGGTAAACTATAACAACGGAGATAACGCAACTACCGTAGGATGTTACGCAGGTTTTTCTCAAAAAATTGGAAAGGCCTCTGTATTTGTAGAAGGACAAATATATGATCCAACAAAAGTTGACCCATCTACAACAAGTATTAATGTAGGGGTTTCCATCCCGATTAATTAGTATTTGAAACCGTCAGCTTTCATCCTGTCTATAACTTCTTGGAGTTTTTCATCTGAGCATACATAAGATATTCTGAAAAAGCCCTTACCGTATTTACCGAAAGCATCACCCGGCACAATTACAATACCGGACTTTTCAAGCATATCTTCACAAAATTGATACGAAGATTCATATTTTCGAGGAATTGGTAGCCACAAATAAAAGGTTGAACTCGGGATATCTGCATCATCAATTTCCCAGCCAAGTTCTCTTAATCCTTTTATCATAATTGACTGCTTACGTTTAAATCCTGCATTTGCGCTCTTTATATAATCATCACCCTCAGGTGAAGTCATAATGTATGCACATGCTTTTTGTAATGCTTTAAAAATACCGTTATCAATAGTTGATTTAGCCTTAGCAAAACGAGATATAACATCAGAATTTCCGCACATCCAGCCTAAGCGCCAACCGGTTATCGCATAAGGTTTTGAAAGAGTAAATAACTCAACCGCAACATCTTTTGCTCCGTCAAGTTCTAAAATACTAAACGGTTTTTTCAATTCATCGTAATAGACATCGCAATACGCGGCATCAGAAATTAACAACAAATTATATTTTTTGCAAAAATCAATTACGGATTTTGCATAATCTCTTGTCATATCGGCACCCAAAGGATTGTTAGGGTAATTAATAATAACAGCCTTTACTTTAGCAGTATCCAAGCCTTCTGCAACCATACATTCAAAAACATTTTCTAAATCAGGTTGATAATTGTTTGCCTTAGTCAAAGGTATAGGATAAGCTAAACCACCTGAAGCCTTTATCATTTGTCCATAAGAAGCATACCCCGGATCAGGAATTAAAATAATATCTTTTTCCAAATCATCATATTTAGGATTTATAAGAAATCTAATCAAATTAGCAAGTCCATCCTTAGAACCCAACAAGGAAAACACTTCGGTTTTAGCATCAAGTTCAACACCAAATCTGTCAAACATACGTTGAGCGCAGGCTTCTCTATAATAAGCTTCTCCACGAGTTACGGAATACGTATGAATATTATCCTCCGTTAAAAATTCTTTCAGTTTATCAATTAATGCTGACGGCGGATTGGCAGTCGGCGCTCCCATTGATAACATTATCGGAGCACGATTTTTCTTAGCTAAAGTTTCTGACAGTTGTGCCGTTTTTTCCTTTAACTTTACCATAATATATGTGTCTAAAGACATTGCAAATTCATTAAATAAATTTTCCATATTCATATTTACTTCCTTTAACTTTCAATTTATGCCTGCATTTGCATCGGACCTTCCAAAGATGCCGTCACAAATTGCTTTGTATACGGGGTATCCTGTTTTAAAAGCTCTGTCGGCGTACCTTCAAATACAATCTTTCCGTCATATAGCATTATAACTCTGTCAGCAGTTCTGGTAATAGTTGACATTTGGTGAGTTACAACAATTGATGCGGCATTCAGTTCGCGCTTTAAACTTACAATATAGTCTTCAATCAAGGTCGAAGACATCGGATCTAAACCTGCCGTCGGCTCATCATATAAAATAATATCCGGGTTGGTAACTATCGCTCTTGCAAAACTCACACGTTTTTGCATACCTCCAGACAATTCTGACGGAAATTTATTCTCTATTCCTTTTAACCCTACAAGTTCTAATTTTTCCGAAACAATTTTCTTAATCTGCTCAGGTGTATACTTTTTCCTTAAATCCTTACGTTCTTTAAGCGCAAAAGAAATATTATCAGCGACATTCAACGAATCAAACAATGCAGAATATTGAAAAACCATAGCAATATCGCCGTTAGATGTAAGGACTTCTCCGCTATCGTAAGGAATTAAGCCACAAATCAGTTTCAAAACAGTACTCTTTCCAGAACCCGAGAACCCGACAATTGCAAGAATTTCACCGTCATTAACCTTGAATGATATATCGTTTATAACAGTTCGCTCATCAAATGTTTTTATTAAATTTTTAACTTCAATACTCATAACAATACCTTCTCACAAATTAAAAGAAAAATAAAATAGCAAAAACCATATCCCAAACAACGATGGCTATAAAAGACCATACAACGGCTTTTGTTGTTGCAATCCCTACACCCTTTGCCCCGCCTGACGCAAAATATCCGCATGTGCAACTTATCAAGGAAATCGTTGCACCAAAAGTCATTGCTTTTAAAAGACATACCCCCAAATCTTTCATATATAATCCGAGCCATGCCGAATCAAAATAAGCCCTGTACGTAAGCCCTGCAAATAAATCCGAAGTAACAGCACCGAGCAGAACTCCGACAACAGATGCTACTATTACAACAAACGGCATCATAATCATTCCCGATAAAACTCGCGGGACAAAGAGATATCTTATGGAATCAACACCTAAAACATCAATTGCATCGACTTGTTCTGTTACTCGCATCGTAGCCAATTCTGACGCCAGAGATGAACCAATCATAGAAGTTATTGCAAAACCTGACATTATCGCACCAACTTCTCTTACAATCAGAATAGTCATCAGTAACCCGACAAAGCCGCTGCCACCCTGTTTCACCATCTCATGTGCAACTTGAGATGCTACAATAATTGAGGTCATCCCAACAATTGAAAGAGTAATCGGCAAAGAACTCACGCCAAATCGGTCACATTGAGTTATTAGTTCTTTTTTGTCTATTTCACCCCTCAAAATACATTTCAGCACATGATAACCTATTTGAGCAATTTTACCTACAGTATCCAAAAAATCAGAAAACAACAGCATAAAGTGAGAAAAGACTTTATATGTCGCTGATTGTTTTAAATATTTCTGTAAACTTATCATAGGTAAATTATAACATAACAGAAAAAATTACTCCACATTGAATTATTTTAATTTTAAAACCCAAAATAAAACCCTAAGCATTATAGACTTAACATTTTTTTTATTTATAATTGTAAAAAAGGAGTATTTATGCCAATAGATTTCAACCCACACATTATGTTTAATATAAACAAAAACATTCCTCAAAAAGTTGTACAAAATCAAGTTTATTCAACAGGACAACCGCTTAATGACAGCTTCACAAAAGTTAGTCAGACATCTGACGGTACAGATTTTGACGGAATTAAAATAACGCAAAAAAGTTTTGGCACAATCAAAAAGACACAAGAGCAGGCAACGTTATATACAATAACAAATAAAAACGGGGCAAGTGTGGATTTATCAACATTTGGCGCTACAATTACATCCATAAAAGTACCAGACAAAAACGGTAATCTTGTAGATGTAACTCAAGGTTACAACAATGTTACACCTTACGAAGACTCTCCCGTAGGTCACGCCGGAGGAACTATAGGTCCTTATGCAAATAAAATCAATGGTGGTAAATTCAAACTCAATAATGAAGAATACTCTTTAGAATGTAATAAAGATAACGGAAAAACACATTCACACGGAGGAACTCAAGGTTTCGACACAAAAAACTGGAAAGCAAAAACTCTCCCTGACGGAATAGAGTTCACATATCTAAAACCCGACATGGAAAGCGGCTATCCGGGTAATGTAGAAACTAAAGTTACATACAAATTTGACAACAATAATAATTTACACATCATTTATAGCGCAAAAACAGATAAAGATACGATTATAAACCTTACAAATCACACATATTTTAACCTTGACGGAGCTCAAAACACTAAAGAAAATTCAATCTTAGAGCATACTATAACTTTACCAAATTCTTCAAAGTTCACTCAAAATAGTGAAATCGCAGTTCCAACGGGCGAAATTAAATCAGTCGAAAATACACCGCTTGATTTTAGGCAACCTAAAAAAATAGGACAAGATATAAACTCAGACTTTGATCAACTTAAAATCGGCTCAGGTTACGACCAAAACTACTGTATAGATAACTATGACGGTAAATCTATAATTGAAATAGCCAAAGTCAAATCAAATAACACAGGAATTGTTTTAAAAGTTTCAACCAATATGCCTGGATTTCAATTCTATACAGCAAATCATCTCGGCAAATCTGCCCAACCGGCAGGAAAAAGCGGAAGCAGATACGAAAAGCGTTCGTCTTTTTGCATTGAACCGCAATTCTATCCAAATGCGATAAATACCGAGAATTTTGTAGAAAAAGGTATTCTTAAACCCGGCGAAACTTACAACCGAGAAATTATATACAAATTCAGCGTAGAAAAGGATTAATTATCTATCTGCTTAATCACCTTACAAGGATTACCAACTGCAACAACATCTGCGGGAATATCTTTTACAACAACCGAACCTGCACCAATAACGGTTCTATCTCCAACCGTTACTCCGGGTAATACAGTTACTCCGCCGCCAAACCAAACACCTTTACCTATAGTAATCGGCTTGGCGCTTTCTAAACCACTTATACGTTGCTCATAATTTATAGGATGAATTGCTGTATAGAAACCGCAATTTGGTCCGATAAAAGTATCAGAACCTATTTTTATTTTTGCGCAATCAAGAAAAACACAATTATGATTTACATATACAAATCCGTCAAGCTCAATATTATACCCGTAATCACAGAAGAAATCAGGTTCAATGATACTATTATTACCTGAATTTCCAAGCAAAGATTTTAAAATCTGCTGTTTTTCTTCTGTTTGTTCAGGCATCAAGCGATTATACGCCATGCAAAGTTTTTTTGCTAAAAAACGCTCCTTCTCAAGATCTTTACAAAATGGCTTGTAAAGCTCTCCATTTAACATTTTTTCCTTTTCAGTAATCATATCCCCTCCAAAATAATTTTAGCATAAAGAACTTTTAAGATAAACAAGTTGAAATACTTGACTTTATTATACGATTGATGTTGAATAATTAATGTATTAGTCGAAATTTTCGTGCTGGATTTGACGGTTAGTACGAATTAAGTAAAAGCCGGAAACCGACGCCCAAGGTTCCGAAACGCTTTAGGCAGGGCAAATTGGTAATAAAAAAGGAGAAATTATGCCAACTATTAACCAGCTTGTACGTTCTGAACGTAAAAAGCTTCAAGACAAAACAAAATCTCCTGCGTTAATGAATTGTCCTCAAAGACGCGGAGTATGCACAAGGGTTTACACAACAACCCCTAAAAAACCAAACTCAGCACTTAGAAAAGTTGCCAGAGTAAGATTAACTAACGGATTTGAAGTAACTTCATACATTCCGGGTATCGGTCACAATCTTCAAGAACACAGTGTTGTTCTTATCAGAGGCGGCCGTGTAAAAGATTTGCCTGGTGTTCGTTACCACATCGTTCGCGGTACATTAGATACTGCAGGTGTTGCTAACCGTACACAAAGCAGATCTAAATATGGTGCTAAAAAAGATTCTAAAGGAAAAGGAGGTAAGAAGTAATGTCAAGACGTTCTAAACCTGCAAGAAGAATACCTTTAGC
>CAMGGL010000005.1 GCA_946055575.1 uncultured Candidatus Melainabacteria bacterium | reverse complement strand
AGGTCGTTTTCTTTTGCACAATTAACAAGAAACTCTATTTCATCCTTTGAATATATTTCAAAGTTTTTAGATAATTTTACATCTTCTAATTTTATATCTTTATATTTCTTTATTTTACCGCTAAAGAAAGCGGTAATGAATATTATCAAAAGAACAAAAAGAACAAAGAAGAACTCCATCAGACCTTCAATATTGCCCATAATAAATTTAAGATAACCTGATATAAGCACGATTAGAAAAGACGTTAAAAGGACATTATCCTGAAGCAACTTCTTGAAATTTAAATGCTTTGGTCTTATTATAGTACGAGATTTTACTGTTTTATTTAGTTGTAAATCTATTACTACACCTTCAAATATACTGTTGTAATGGGTTGAATTATCATTCTCGATTTTGACAAGTACGGAGGTTTCGGCAACTCTCAATTTTACACCTTTATACTCTCCGGTAAAAACATCATCTTCAGATACTAATTCCCCATCTATAAACAATTTACTATCAACATAAGTTTTCGGAATATCGAAAAACTCTTGTCCCTGCGACCACTTCAGCCCAAAACTTTCAAGAAGTATATTATATTTTGATTTTATAAGAGCTTTATATCGAGACTTTAAAGTTGAAATATACAAACAAATAAATCCTATTATAAAAAAATGACATCCAGAAACCCATGTCTTATGATAGAAATAAAACATTGAAAACGGGAAAAGGATAAAAAGAAACTTATTAATAACAGATAAAAGTTTCCACCGACATCTTATAGATTTGGCTTCTTTCGTCAAAAGATTCGGGTATACCTTTTCTATATAATCGTCGTAAAATTGTGCTTTTGATATCTTAGAATTTTCCATAATTCAGATGTATTATAACACTATTTTAGGTATTGATATTTCAACTTTACAAAAATTGATAATTCCCGATAAATGTAGCAAATTTTATTTTTTTGCACTTTAATACATATGTCATTTACTCATCCAACAGAAAGGAAATAACATGCAAATAAACAACAATGTACAATCCCCAAATTTCGGTATGGCATTAAGAATTAATAAAAATGCCCAAAAAGCGTTAAAAGAATTACCTCTTAAAACAATTGAAGAACTTCAAAAAGCAGGAGAAGAGTTAAAAGATACTGCATTTTATCATGTAGGAATTTTTGAAAAAGACGGCAAATTAAGTGCAGCTTTAGAAAGTGACAAAGATGCATACTTTGGTCTTTTTAAAGATCGCAATGGATATTCCGCTACCCGTAACGGCAGCACAAAAGAGAATGGTAACAAAGTTATAGACGATCGAATAATTATGATAGCTCGTGGTGGAGATGAACTTTATGGTGTTGCAAGATATCTTCCGCAAGGGGACACTAAACCAATTTACAATACTTGGGGAGCTGGTGGTCCGCTGAACAGTCCAACAAGTGTTTCTCAATTAGCCAACGTTGCAAAACTTTTAGATGGTGTAGCTCAAGAAAAATATGCTGAAAAAGAAGCTCAAATGGCAAAAGAAATACTTGAAAAAGAGAAAGTAGTTAGTGCTGTAGATAATTTAATGGATAAATTTGGAGTATAATACTAACTACATACCAAATAAAATATTAAACGAAGTCGGATAGAATTATCCGGCTTTGTTTTTAAGATAGGAAACAAAGTGCTTCTACGACAATAGTTTTGACAAACATGCCACCCTGAACAAGCCGAACAGAATACAAAAAGTAAAAACATGTGTCATCCTGAACAAGCCGAGCAGAGGATGAAAAGTAAAACACATGTGTCACCCTGAACTTGTTTCAGGATCTAAAAGTTGTGACATACTTGCTAGATTTCAAAAAGATCCTGAACAAGCCGAACAGAATATAAAAAGTAAAACACATGTGTCACCCTGAACTCGTTTCAGGGGCTTAAACTATAGCAAACCCCACCAACGGCAAGATCCTGAAATAAATTCAGGATGACATGTGTGTTTGCCCCTTTGTTTTCCTTATATTGTCATGCTGAACTCGTTTCAGCATCTTACAATCGTGGAATTGTTGCGATATTTTATAAAGAGTCTGAAAAGGTATTGGCAAATTTTGACTGGTCATAAGATCCTGAAATAAGTTCAGGATGACAGAATTGTTCAAAGATAGCAGATGCGTTTGACCCTTGTATATAAATAGATCCTGAAACAAGTTCAGGATGACACATGTGTTCAAGGATGACATGGGTGTTAAAACTGAGTACAAAAAAGACCCTGTGCATGTTCAGGGTCTTTTTTGTAAAATCCTTTAACTCATAATATTTTGCTTTTAATCTTCCAAGCACTCGTGGCCAGATTTGTGCGATTTTAATAAAACTCCGCGTTTGGAAGTCTGTATAAATTCAATCATCTTCTCTATATATTCATTCATCGGGATTTCAGCCTTAATCTTTTCAATTGCCTGACTTGTATTATAATCCTCAGAAATCAAAAGTTTGAATGCCTCATTTGTTGCTGTTCTGATTTCAAGAGGAACTCCGCGACGTTTTAAAGCTATTACGTTAATCCCGCGCGGTACAGGAGGTCTGCCTTCACCTTTTGAATACGGTAAAATATCCTGACGTGATGCAGAAAATCCGCTTACTATCGCCATATCACCAATTCTGATATTTTGGTGGAATACGCTCATTCCGCCTACAAATGCGCCAAATCCAACGTGAACATGTCCGCCTAAGGTTACTAGGTTTGCAAGTATTACCTGATCAGCCAAAACGCAGTTATGAGCAACGTGTGAACCAACCATCAGCAAACATTTATTACCAATTCTTGTTGTGAAATCTCCGCAAGCTGCGCCACGATGAATTGTTACGTTTTCTTTGATAATTGTTTCGTCACCGATTACAACTTTTGTATCTTCACCTTTGTAGCCTAAATCCTGCGGTTCTGAACCGATTGTTGCGTAAGGCGAAATTGTACAGTTTTTACCGATTGTTGCGTGTTCAATGTAAGCGTTTGCAATTACTCTTGTTCCGCTGCCAATTTCTACACCTTCACCAATTACTACGTATGGCCCGATTATTGCATCTTCCGCAATCTTTGCCGATGGGTGTACTATCGCTGTCTTGTCTATCATGTTTTTCCCTCTCTTTTACTGTCCAATAAGTCAATTATAGTACAAAAGGAATCCTTTTGTAAAAACTTTATATTATATTAATGTGATAGACTGTGAGTTAATGTGTATTCAAGAAATGGTCACCACGGAACGTCAATATGCTATCTTGAGCTAGTTTTAGCTTTTTCATTCCATTCGGTCATACTGAACAAACCGAGCAGAATATAAAAAGTAAAACACATGTGTCACCCTGAACAAGCCGAGCAGAGGATGAAAGCGTAAGCGTATCCGTTTAATGCGAGGCGCGTTTCAGGGTCTTGCCGTTGGAGGGGTTTGCTAGGGGTTAAGATCCTGAAATAAATTCAGGATGACATACGCGTTTAACCCTTTGTTTTCCTTATATTGTCATGCTGAACTCGTTTCAGCATCTTACATTCGTGGAATTGTTGCGATATTTCATAAAGAGTCTGAAAAGGTATTGGCAAATTTTGACTGGTCATAAGATCCTGAAATAAATTCAGGATGACATACGCGTTAGACCATTGTGTACTCCCTCTTTTCTCACCAAATACTCCCAACCATGTCACCCTGAACTCGTTTCAGGGTCTTGCTGTTGGTGGGGTTTGCTATGGTTTAAGATCCTGAAATAAATTCAGGATGACATACTTGTTCAACCTTTGCGCATAATAGACCCTGAAACAAGTTCAGGATGACACAAGTATTCAAGGGTGACATATTTGATAGAGAAAGGGGCGTGGAAGGTGAATTCCACGCCCCAATAATGTAAAGCGTACCAAGTGATTCGGTCACTCGGCGTTATTAAAAAGAAAGTCTATTTGCTAGATGTCAACACGTATTTTGCTGCGTTTGATGCAGGTTCAACAGTCGCATCGTGGAATACAATCGGGAATACGTCTGTCATGTGTGTTGCATCGTTTGGTACAGCACATGGAGTAGTTACATCATTACTTGTAGCAACATCAGCTGTAGCACCAGCAGTACCTTTACCGCATGATACTTCAGAGTTTGGTAGGGTTACGCCGTTTACATCAATATAACCTATACAATTAGCCAAACCACCAGCAATTACTGTAGCATCTAAAGGTGTACCAGGGGCAAGTTCACAACCTGAAGCATTTTTGTGGAACCCAACAATTGAACCGTCTGCTAAAGTATAGTTAATAGTATCAGCTAATTTTAGACCGTTTGCTAACGCTTTATCAGCTCCTTTTGTTTTTACCCAAGAATATTGAAGTTGCGTACCGTTATTATTACGAAACAATTTTGTTGATTCTCCAACATAAGTATGACCTGTCAATGTGCCGTTTAATAATGCACAGAATGTCATTGCAGAATCAGGGTGTTGTTTATCTCCAGTAACAGAGGCTTTTCCATCCGCAGTTTTTACAGCTACACAAGTTGAGGATGTACCTGCATAGTCAAAATCATACTGAGCTTGGGACATCAAACCTGCTTGGTTCAATGTTGATAATGTCTTTTTAAATTGTGATCTGAATTTTGCACCGTTAGTGTTTGCAATCAACGTAGGGATAGTCATTGCGGCAACTACACCGATAATACCCAATGTGATCAACACTTCTGCCAAAGTAAAGCCGAACCTTTTTGTCATAACTCTTAATCCTTTCTTTTTTTCATTGTTACAACTTCCATCAAAATAGAAAACGTATAATTCTATTTATTGAGTAGAATTATATTAATATTATATCTTACGTGTAGATATTTGTCAATCCGACACGTCCAATATTGTCGAAAATATATTCATCAGATAGTTAAATTATCCTATAAGATAGGCAAAGATATATATAAGGATAAGATTATGACGTTAAAACAAAAACTCGGACAGAAGATACAAAAACTGCGCAAAGAACGCAAAATTACACAAGAAAAACTTGCAGAACTGGTTGGTATTGACCCAAAAAACATTAGCCGCATAGAAATAGGTAGTAATTATCCCACCGCTGACACATTAAGCGCTATCGCATCCGCATTAAATGTTGAGATTTATGAACTTTTTGTATTTAACTCTATCCCTTATTCTCAAATGCGTCAAGAAATTATTGAATCACTTGAATACGACAAAAATATTATCTATTTATATAAATGCCTTAAATTTGACAATCTTCACAAATTGACCTAATTCCTTTTGAGTGCGATAATAGCTGTATGTTTAAATATTACGGAAAAACAGCACCATATCTTTTTTTATTACCGGCGTTTGTTGTTTTGGTTATTTTCTTTTTTATCCCGTTTTTTCAAACTATATTTTTAAGTTTCCAAGACTATTCTCATGATATTTATAATGCAAATTTTGCAGGGTTACAAAATTATTTGGATATCATAAAAAACCCGATTTTTTACAAAGTTTTGTGGAATACGTTGTTGTATCTTATTGTTGCAGTACCAATCCTTGCAATTGTACCGCTATTTTTGGCGGTGCTTATCAATCGAGAAATAAAAGGGCTTACTTTGTACAAGATATTGATTTATCTTCCCGTAATTGTATCTATCGTTGTTGCGGCAATCGCATTTAAGTGGCTATACGCAGAGCAGGGAATTTTGAATTATTTATTGAATGTTTTACATATTAACTCTATCGGCTGGCTTACAGATCCAAAATACGCTATTTATTCGGTTATAATAGTAACTATATGGAAAGGTATCGGCTACTATATGATGATATATCTTGCCGCGCTTATGAGTGTTCCAAAAGAACTCTACGAGGCTTGCGAAATCGACGGAGCCGGATTTTTCAGAAAACATTTAACAGTCACAATCCCACATATTATGCCGACAATAGCACTTGTTACTACAATCAGCTCAATCTCAGCAATGAAAATTTTTGCGGAAATATACGTCATGACAAAAGGCGGCCCGCTTAATTCAACAAAAACTATCGTTTATTATATCTATGAAAAAGCTTTTGAAAACTTGGATTTGGGATATGCCTCAGCTATGGCTGTACTGCTATTAATAATAGTTATGATTTTCTCACTTATCAATATCTGTTGTTTTGAAAGGGGGAAATATCAAGTATGAGGGGTAAATTTGGCTTGCCCTCTCTCCCTGTGAGAGGGCAGAATTTCGATTTAAGCCGTTCAGGCGAAAATCAGAAATTCGGGAGAGGGTTAAAAAATTTTTGGGTACATGCAATTTTAATATTTGTATCGTTGCTTTCAATATTGCCGTTTATATGGCTTTTATCAACTTCGTTAAAAGGTTCGGGTGAAAATATATTTGCCTATCCACCGGTATTATTTCCGCAAGATTTTACGTGGGAGAACTATGTCGGAGTTTGGCACAAAGTAGATTTGATGAGGTACTTTATAAACAGCATGATTGTTGCAGCCGGAACGGTTTTATTAAACCTCATATTGTCATCACTTGCGGCTTATCCGCTTGCGAGAATGGAGTTTAAAGGTAAAAAAATCACGTTTTTTGCGATTTTGGCAACTATTATGATACCTTTTCAAGCAATAATGTTGCCTGTGTATCTTATCACTCTGAAACTGCATCTTGTTGATACGGTTAACGATACAATGGGATTTATAGGATTGATTATGCCGTTTGCAGTCAGCGCTTTCGGGATATTTTTGATGCGTCAGGCATTTCTTGCAATTCCGAGAGAAATGGAAGAAGCCGCAATCGTTGACGGTTGCAACGTCTTTCAGGTGTTTTGGAAAGTATTATTACCTATGGTTAAACCGTCTTTGGCGGTGCTTGCAATATTTACGTTTATCGGGTCTTGGGGTGAATTTTTATGGCCAAGTATCGTTCTTACAAAAGAAACCATGTACACACTTCCAGTCGGGGTGAACAATTTGCAAGGGATGTTCTCCTCAAATTGGCGATTTATCGCAGCCGGTTCAATAATTTCAACAATCCCGATTATTATATTTTTCCTTGCAATGCAAAAATACTTTATCTCCGGCGAAAACGACGGAGCCGTCAAAGGTTAATTATACGTGTCTTTCTACAGGCTTAAGCAAGATATCAGCCAGTCTGTCTGCTCCGACAAACCCGCGTTGTGATACGATTTGTGCTGCTAAAACATTGTCATACTCAACAAATCTGTGACGAACTTCAAACGAGCCTTGTGAAAAATCTATAATAGCATAACAAGCCTTTGGCTCATGGGTCATCGGGCGTCCGACGCTACCAACATTCACAACCGTCTGACCGCCATTTGTTTGATATCCGCACGGCACATGTGTATGCCCGCATAAGATTAATTTTTCTTGAGTGCCTGCGATAATTTCTTCAACAACTTCAAGCGGCATATTAGGCAAAATATCTTCATTATTCGCCCTCGGAGAACCGTGAACAAGCAGAACACTACAACCTTCAACATCAAGGCTTAACATCGGAGGAAGTTGAGATAAATATGCGCGGTGATCTTCGCTTAAAACCATTACATCATCAGCAATAGCATTCGCCATAACAGGATATTGAGCTTCCAAAAAATCCATGACATCCGGCCCGTATTGCGCAATCATTTTATCGGTATTACCCTGAATTACAGTCCAAGAAGCATCCTGTGACATTACATAATCAACAACAATTTTTGGCTGTGGTCCTGCTAACGCAATATCGCCCAAACAAAAAACATGCTCACATTGTTGTTCAACAACATCACCCATTACCGCTTCCAAAGCCTGTGCATTCCCATGCAAATCAGATAATACCGCAATTCTCATATATATACCCTCTCAATTAATTTGTGATAAAATAATTGTATGATAAAAAGAAGAAAATCAAAAGAAATTTCAATAGGAAATGTAAAAATCGGTAATAATAGTCCGATAAGCGTTCAGTCCATGTGCAATACTGATACTCGCAATGTAAGCGAAACCCTACATCAAATACAAGAACTGGCAGAAGCAGGTTGCGAAATCGTCAGACTTGCCGTTTTAAACAAGGATGCGGCAGAAGCAATTAAACAAATAGTTAAACTTTCACCCGTTCCGCTTGTGGCAGATATACATTTTGACTACCGTTTGGCGCTTCAATGTATAAATAACGGCATATCTGCGCTAAGGCTTAATCCCGGAAACATCGGCAAACGCGAACATACAGAACAGGTCGTAAAACTTGCGAAGCAACAAAATATTCCGATTAGAATAGGAGTAAATGCAGGCTCATTAGAAAAAATACTAAAAGAAAAAGATATTCCACTTGCACAAAAAATGGTTGAAAGCGCAATGGGCCACATTAAAATTTTGGAAGACCTCGATTTTGATATGATAAAAATTTCACTTAAATCCTCAGATGTTATGACTACAATTGAGGCTTATCGTTTAATGGCAGAAAAAGTCGATTACCCGCTACATCTAGGAGTGACGGAAGCCGGAACTTTAAAAGGCGGGATTATTAAATCGGCGGTTGGAATAGGTACTCTACTTGCCGAAGGCATTGGCGATACAATACGAGTTTCACTCACCGAAAACCCGATTGAAGAAGTTTTTGCAGGTTATGAAATTCTGAAAAGTTTAAAACTTCGCAAACGAGGTGTGAATTTTATCTCATGCCCGACCTGCGGAAGGACACAAATTGATTTGATTTCATTGGCAAAACAAGTAGAAAACAGATTTAAAGATTTGGATAAAGACATTACTATCGCAACTATGGGGTGTGCCGTTAACGGACCGGGAGAAGCAAGTCATGCGGATTTCGGAATTGCCGGCGGAATCGGCGAAGGCTACGTATTTAAAAAAGGCGAAATCGTCGCCAGAGTTCCGGAAGCGGAATTACTTGATAAACTCGAAGAAATTATTAAATTCGAACTTAAATAAATTATAAAATGCTATAATGACTTCATGTAAATTTTTTGTAAACAAATTATAATATTATTGCCTAAGTGTGAAAAAAATATTATAATACTATAAAAAGAGGTGACTATGAAAAAATTATTATTACTGGTAGTTGTATCAATGGCTGTTCAAATTCAGTCTTATGCTGCCATTTCGGTAGACCAAACAACTCACCCTGCGGTTTTACAAAATAACGGATACTCAGCTCAGACAACGGATATAGTTAATGTATCTAAAGCCAGAGCTCAAGGTGCTCCTTATTATACTGCAGATGAAGTTAAATACAAAAATCAAAATAAATTCGTAAGATTCTGGAGAAAACTGTATGTTTACACGGATCCTGCGGCAGAAGATTACTCATTCTACCACCATGATACAAACACAGTTCCTGCATATACAGATTTATAAGGTCGTAATATTACTGATAAGTGCTTTCATTATAGGTGGGAGCACTTATAGTAATATGGCATGTGCTGTAGAATACGGGGAGATTAAGTACGATAATGCACTTATTGATTACTCCGCAATAGATGAAAAAGCAACTTTAAAATTAGCGGATTACTATTTTGATAAGGCAATAAATTCAAAAGACGAGCGGGAGAAAAAAGACTTTTTACAAAAAGCCGGTAGTGAATATTTTATACTCACCAGAGTATCTCCAAGAAATTTATATCCAATGGTACAGCTTGCAAGGGTTTATGATTACGAAAACCAAAACAGCTATGCTAAAGCGTATTTTTTTAATGCTCTGAAAATTGATAAAAATAATGCAGCGACAAATTACTATTTCGGAGAATACTACTATGTCAGAGATGATTACAAACGCGCATTATATTTCTACAATAAGGCTTTCCAAAACGGTTACAAAGAAAATTACGATGTTCTTATAAGAATGGCTACTATGTATGAAAAACTCGGTGATTTGTTAAGAGCTAATCAGTATTACAAAAAAGCTTTCTTAGTAAATACAGGAGATGAAAATCTGCCAGATAAAATAAGAGAACTTGAAGCCTTAAGATACCAAAATACAGGATACTATCATAAAAGAAGAAAAAAATGATATCAATAAAAAAAAGACATATTATTACAATAATTACAATTTTATCATTATGTAACTGTGCTTATGCTAACGAGCCTGAGCAAGCGGTTGTGTTTGAGCAACCTATTGAAGAACAATTTCAAATAGATCTAGAGGCGTTTTCTCCATACAGACAAAAAGATAATGAAGTTATATTTAAACAGGCTTCGACAAATATTAACGCGATAGACCCAAGCATAGGAGCAAGTTTTTACCCTGGCGGTAGAGGTGCTAACAAGTTGGTAATTTATACCCCAAAGTTCGGATTACATACAGGAACTAACGAATTTGGAACGGAAGCAATTGTCGAAAATAACACGGTCACAACCTTAAGCGGAGCAGATTCAACAATTCCCGAAAACGGAATAGTTATTAGCGGGCATGGAATTGCTAAAAATTGGATTACCCAAAATATAACAGTAGGTTCAAAAGTTTATGTAGATGAGGGAAACAAGAAACTTTATATTTATACAACCTCAGAAAGCTACACGTTTGAAGCCGAACAAAAAATTAAAGAAGCAAAATCAATGATAGATTATTACATGCAAAAATCAGCAGACTACAACTATAATTTACCAATGGGGCATATCCAAACCGCAGAAAATTACCTAAAAATCGCACAAGGAGAAACTCAAAACAGCGGTATTTTAAAACAATATACACAAGAAGCAATTGATGCTGCAAATATGGCAATTAAGACCTCTTTACCTTATATTAAAGGCGAACTTAAAGGCACTTGGGTCAGACCGACAGAAACCTCCGAGCAACAAATCATAGCAACCCTTGATAAAATGCAATCAAACGGCTTTAACAGTGTTTTTCTTGAAACATACTTTCATGGAAAAACAATTTTCCCGAGTGCAACAATGAATAAATACGGATTTACCGTACAAAATGAAAAATTTGAAGGTTTTGATCCGCTTGAAATTTGGATAAAAGAAGCACATAAACGTGATATGAAGGTTCATATTTGGTTCCAATCTTTCTATGTAGGCAACACTCCGCCTGAGAATGAGGAGTTTTCAATATTATCGGTTCGTCCCGATTGGGGCAATAAAACAAAAAGGTTTGCGGATTCTCCGACGGCAACAAAATCGACCTCAGAACATAACGGATATTTTATTGATCCTGCAAATCCTGAAGTTCAAGAGTTTTTGCTTGAATTATTAACAGAGATTATTGAAACATATCAACCTGACGGGATTAACCTTGATTACATCAGATATCCTAATGCTACAGCAGGGAATGACCAAAATGCGTGGGGATTTACGGAATATGCACGAAACGATTTTTATGAATTATATGGTGTTGACCCGATTGAGTTAACAACTGCAGATGTACTATGGTACGATTGGAATCAGTACAGAAGAAATAATATTACAAATTTTGTAAAAAAAGTCGGGAAACTGGGAAGACAAAAAAATGTATACGTGAGTGCGGTAATTTTCCCTGATTTAGCTTCTGCACTTGCAACAAAACAACAAGACTGGAGGACATGGTCTGTTAAAGACTACATAAACGGTTTTACTCCGTTATTTTTAACTTATGATTCCAAGATGCTTTCTTCAATGATGAACAATGTAAAAAACGTAAAAGCACCTTGCACAGACCTTTACGCAGGATTGTTTGTAACATTTATGGGCGGAGCATCAGAAGATTTAATCCGTCAAATTTATGAAACCCGAAAACTTGAGGCAAACGGGGTAATCTTATTTGACTGGGCGCACACTACACCAACTTACACAACAACACTTATGGCTAGCGCATTTAACAACTTAAAACCTCAAAAACCTCAAATTATTGCACAGCAAAAAAAAAAGAGGTTTTGGAAGAAAAAAAAGACAACCGACCAAGAAAAGTAGTACAATCAACTAACAACAAGGGTTTTTGGGTATTCACAAAACAGTAAGGATACAACCAATGAACGCAAATGAAAAATTTAAAAAGGCATTCTCCGAGCAGGATTACGAAAAAGCATACAAATACTATATTGAATACAGTAAACAACCAGTGCGAGAGATTGAAAATTTTGATGAATATTTAAAGATTTCCGAAGATATTTACAACAACATTGATAAATATTCAACAGAAGAATTGGTAAAAAAAGCAAAGTCTGCTGCAGTTATGATGCAGGATTTCCTTGTGCAAAGTCTGTGTATGATTGCTCTTATCAAATCCCCAAAACGAGCTGAAATATTTTATATCTGGGCAAAATTTGCACTGGAATACGACCATTATTTTGAAGCAAAAGAAGTAATTGAACAGAGTTTAAAATTAGACAAACCAGATAAACCTGAAAAATATTTACAGCTTGGGGCAAAAATATTATGTGAAATCTACTCCGATGAAAATTTGACAAAAAAATCTAAAAATTTATTCAAAAAAAGAATTCTTGAATATGTAAAACTTGCACAAAAATTTGCACCTGATGATGTTGAAAATTATCTTTTACTTACAAAATATTATGCATTGGATTTTCCAAATACAGATAAGAAAAACATAATAAAATCCTGGAATAAAGCTATTAAACTTGAACCCGAAAACGGTTGGTTTTATTCATCACGCGCCGCAGTAAAAAACTTAACTGAAGATTATAAAGGCGCTATTTCAGATTACAAAAAAGCAATAAAATACGGTGACACAGATTATACGACCTACCATGAACTTGCCGAGAATTATTATCTGAATAACCAAACTAAAAAAGCCTTAAATTTATACCAAAACGCTATAATTACTTACCAAAATAATCCGGATATGCAAAAAGAAATGTATCTAGGATTTGCATCGGTTAATTACAGACTTTGGAATTTCAAAAAAGTCGAAGAAATTTATACATTACTTATTGAAAAATATCCGGACAACTTATGGTTCTACGCGTTGCGTGCTGATGCAAGATATGATACAAAAAATTATGAAGGCGGAATTACTGATGCTGATTTTGTTTTATCTAAAAATAATCCGGAATATACCACAACATACTTAACAAAAGCAAATTGCCTTGAAAAATTAGAAAGATATGATGAAGCACTTGAGTGTTGTAACAAAGCTATTGAAATTTATCCTGATTATTTTGCGCCATATATTAACAAAAGCTTAGTATTTTGCAGTATGGAAAAATATAATGAAGCACTTGATTGTATTGAAAAAGCCATTAAACTTAACCCTGAGTATTCTGACGGCATCGCACAAAGAGGTCACGTCAAATTTTATCTAAAAAATTACAAAGAAGCATTTGCTGATTTAGATAAGGCTATAAAAATCGACAAAAATAACTACCATGCACATAGATTAAAAGCCTTTTTCTATTTTATTTTAGGCGACATGAAAAAAGCTCTAAAAAATATAAATTTAGCACTGGAAATCAATAAAAATTCACCATATCAAATTCAAGAATATTTTTTACGCCATAAAATCTACAAACAGCTTGGCAAAGAAAAGCTAGCTAAGGCAGATTACGATAAAACTTTTGAACTTGAGCCGGATTTTAACATTGAAGATTTTGAAAAAACACTTCATATATAGTTAAAACCGCATAATTTGCACTTTCCAATGTTTTGATAATTCATCATAAATTTCATTGATTTTATCAACTACTTCAATTAATACTACACCATAATTCAGACATTTATATTCTCCCATATCATGAAGTCCTATTCTTGTTTTAATAAGACAGCCATAATCAGTTAATATATCCTGAAGTTTTTGAGCTTCTTCTCGTCTGTTTTCAACGGATATTCCAATAATTGCTTTCATAAAAACTCCTTTATTTTGGGAATTATATAAAATTTTCACAAAAATAAAAATACCCTTTCGGGTATTTTATTTGTTAATAAATAAAAAATCGATAATCTTATTCAATATCAAGATTATCATCGGCTTGAAGCTGTTTTTTTCTGATGTTGTGCATGACAGCATCTACAAGCAACTCATAAGATTTCATGCTTTCAATATTAGGAAATTCTTCTTTGAGTTGGTTTCTGACCATTGCTTCCAGCTCGTATTCGTCAGAAAGTGATTTTAGATTAACACCGCTTACGGCTTCTAAATAATCTGTGGTGCTTTTATCTAATGTATTTTTATGGGAAAAAGATAACCAGCGAAATTTCGGGCTAATATTTTCCCTTAATTTTTGAACTAATTTTAAATTTTTAAATCGGTTTATCATAAACTACCTTCCGAATTTTCCATCTTATAATATTTTAAAGTATCCTAAAAAAAATAATTGACCTTTTAACATTTTAAAGTTACAAAACTTAACAAGAATATGCAAACTCAATTATAGCTTGCTAAAATCTGCTAAGTAATCATATTTATTTTTGAGTAATGTTAACAAAGACAGACGATTTTTCTTAACATTTTCATCTTTATCCATGACCAATACATCATCAAAGAATTTTGACACAACTTGATTTAGATCTTCAAGTTCCTTTAAATATGCACAATAGTCAGAATTTTCAGAAACTTTAAGAACATGCTCATACAAATTTTGTTCAGCAGCATCTTTAAAATATACTGGATTTACCTGTTCTGTTGAAGGTTCTTTTAAAATTCTAATAACTCGATTTGCATTTTCTAAAAGTGCAGCAGACTCAAGTTTTTCAACAGTTTCAACACGTTTTACATAATCTGCAATATCTATGAGCGGATTGCGATTTGAGCATGCTTCAAGAGTATTTTTACTAAATTTATCTGATAAGAAAATAATCATCCTTTGAACGAAGAATTCATTAACCTCATCAGCACAATTCCTTTGTACAGGAAGAAGTTTTAGAGCTTCTTTTATATATTTATCCACATCAATTTTTAATCCTGAATCAAGTATAGTTCTTATAACCCCCAAAGCTGCACGACGCACACCAAGCGGATCTGAAGACCCGGTAGGTTTTTTGCCTGCAGCAAACACTGCACATACAGTATCAATCTTATCTGCGATTCCCACAATTTGACCTTCCAAACCTGCAGCGGTTTCACTTTCGGCATTAAGTGGGAAATAGTGTTCTTTTATACCTTGAACTACTTTATCATTTTCACCTGAAACCCTTGCATAATCAGCACCGATAAAGCCTTGTAATTCAGTAAACTCAAATACCAAATTTGTAGTCAAATCAGCTTTACACAAGTTTGCTGTTCTTTCAATATCAGAAGTTGAAACGTTTAAATCATGAGCAATCGATTTAGACAACTTAATCAATCTTTGGGTTTTATCATACATTGTGCCCATTCCTTTTTGGAAAGTCACACCTTTTAAATTTTCAACATAATCCGATAACGGTTTTTTAGTATCTTCTTTAAAGAAGAACACCGCATCATCAAGTCTTGCTTTGATTACTCTAAGATTTCCGGCTTTTATGTTTGCAAACTCATCACCTATATAGTTAGTCATTGTAATAAACTTGTTTATTAATTTTCCTTGTTTATACAGCGCAAAATATCTTTGATGAACAGCCATAACTGTTACAGTAACTTCTTCAGGAATATCAAGATATGCAGGGTCAAATTCACAAACTGCAGCTACCGGATATTCAGTAATAAATGTAACTTCTTCCAGCAAATCCTCTGTATAGTAAGGTTCTGCACCTAATTGAGAAGCTGCTTCTTTTGCTCTTTCAATAATAATACGCTTTCTTTCTTCCTGATCAACAATAACATAGGCTCCACGCAAAATTTCTACATAGTTTTTAGGGTCATCAATTTCTAAATTTTGTTGAGCAAATCTGTGACCACGTGTATAAACAGATGATTCTTTATCAATAATCTTAATTTTTACTTCTTCATTATCTAAAATAGAAACAATCCATTTTATAGGACGGGAAAATTTTTCATCATTGTAACCCCATCTCATAAAGTGAGAGCCTTGAAGTTTCATAAAAATAGAAGGCACATGTTCTTGCAACAGTTGTGATATTGCCTTACCTTTTACAACAATTTTTGCCTGAACATAATTATCTTCTATATACAAATCATCTTTTGTTAAATTATTTTTTCTTGCAAAACCTTCACCAGCCTTTGTAAGATTACCGTACTCATCAAATGCAATATTTTTTATCGGACCTTTGACAATTTTTTCTTCATCCGCAGTTTGTGCATCAAGCCCTTCAATAATTACAGCAAGCCTTCTTGGTGTTGCATAAACTTTTATATCAGTAAATTTTACTTTATTATCATTTAAAAAATTGGTAAACCCATTATTTAATTGTTCTATTGCCTGTGGGATAAATTTATAAGGCAATTCTTCCGTTCCGACTTCTAATAAATAAATACTCATCTTTTGTCCTTCTGTTTATCTGTAATTTTGACAACATTATATTAAAAGCAAAAAGCAATGTAAACCGTTATTAATTTCTTTGTAAATTTTAACAAATGTAAAAAAAAGTATATAACAAACAACAAAAAATTTTTTGATGTGTTTTCATGCTAAAGGGACCGAGATGATAAATCCAATCGCTCAACAGAATAACGTAAAAACCAGCATTTTCTATATAAATGATTATCACGGCAAATCAATAAATATGGAACGTACAGTTTCAGCATCAAAAGCGTTTGACAGCCGAATGAAATCTCAAAAAGATGTTGATACATTTAAGTTATCTTCAGGCGATATTATGATTGGAGAAGATGAAAAAACAAACAGACTTGCAGTACTGTTTCAAAAGTACATAGGCATAACTTCTACTGCCGTCGGCAATCACGAATATGACATGCAAAGTAAAATCGGTACGATTTTACCAATGATTAACTATAATCTTTTGGCAAGTAATATAAAAATCAACCCTAAAAATGATTGGAGCAAAAAAGTAAAAAATGCCGTTATCGAGGAGCGAAATGGACATAAATATGGCATTATTGGAACTTCTCCGGTTGATTTATATAAAAGATCAAAAGAAGGAATTATTCAACACGATATAAAAGTAAGTTCCGCTATTGAAACTCTGCAAGATATTCAAAACGAAGTCAACAAACTACAAAAGCAGGGAGTTGATAAAATTATTTTGCTATCACATTTAGGCTACAATTTTGATAAAGTAATAGCAACACAAACACAAGGGATTGATGTCATTTTGGGCGGTCACTCTCATGATTTAATTTTTGATATTAAAGAAGGAAAAAATTTATTCTATTCAAAAACCGGAGAACCGGTAGTTATCACACAAGCCGGACGTGACGGTAAAAATTTTGGAGTGCTTAATTTAGAATTTGACCAAAATGGCGTTATTACAAAAATGCAAAATAATATAGGTTTCACAAGAGAATTTAGAAGAAACGAGTCAGTTAAGTATATTTTTGATAAAATTTTCGGCTCACATGAGACTTTAGGATATATTAAATCTGCACCCGGAGCATTAAAATACGATTTAACCGAGCCAAATCCTCACGCTTATTTCATAACAGATTGTATTCGCAACGATTTAAACTGTGATATCGCAATCTTACCATCTGCAAATATTCGAGGATTTTTCGAGCCGGGCAAAATTGATTTAAGGATATTAACAGATATTTTACCGTTTAAAAACAAATTATATATGATGAAATACTCCGAAAAAGATCTTGTAGACGCATTCAAACTTGCCGCAAAATCTTTCTCAAACGTAGCAAACAAACCCGGAATATTCTACGCTTCAGGATTGAAATACTCAGTCAAAACAAACGGAGAAATAATCGCAATGAGTTTCATTGATAAAGACGGAAAAGATAATCCTATTGATATAAACAATCCAAGAGCGGATAAATTTTATACAACAGTTCTAAACGACTACTGCGCAGAAGGAAACGACGGATTTGCGATGTTAAAACAGCCTCAAAATATTATAGAAAAATATCCGTTTGATGCAACTGTTTGTGTTCAAAATTGTTTAAAACATTCTAAAGAACCTGTTGCAATAGAAGACGATGGAAGAATTAGAATTATTCCCGAATAGTATCTGCAATCCTTGCCAGTCCTATTAAATATGCTTGATTTAAAATCACAAATAAATATACGCTTAAACAAACAATCATATATCTGACCCCAAATAACCACGTTTCAGATTTTATTTGTGCTGTATGAGTAAACATAAAATTAAGCACCAAGTAACCCAAGTAAAAAATCACAATTGATTGCAAGGATAAGAAAATAACTTTACCCAAAGAATTATATATTATTTTAAAAATATACCTAATCGCGAAATATTTTGTATGATAAGCAAAATCTTTAGCAAATTTAGAAAAAATAATCGCAACAAACGGAATTACACAAATTGCCAGTGAGCATATTATATACATAAAACTAAAATCAGAATAGTTTTCAATAACCATTGTTGAAACATAAATTAAAAATATATAATACATTCCCCAAACCAAAAGCAGCGGAATAAATCTTACAAAAGCAACAAACGGTTCTAAATCAAATTGAGGGAACTGAAAATAGCCGTCTGAATTTACTGATCCCAACATTCTATACAAATACCCAAAAAGGTATATAAATATTAAAATAGCAAAAACTAAACTGACCTTGACAATATTCGCATTTGATAAAGCGTTTACATAAAAATTATCAAAGAACAAGTTTGTAATATTTGGTGCTAAGTTATTAAAAAAAATAACGAACAGCCCCACAAGTGAAAACAGCGAAATCTGAACAAGTAAAGCTTGTTTTGAGTTAAACATTCTGTATAAATATTTAATAACTTCCATAAATCTCTCTCTTTATTCTAATTATACCTGCATTTAAATGAATTGCAACCTAATATTTTTATTATAAAATTATCCTATGGAAACCGAATTAAAACAAGAATTAAATATTATAGAATCCAAACTGGATAACATAAAGGAGTATCTTTGACCCACTAAAAATCCAATCCGATTTGAATTTTTTGGAAACTGAGATACAGAATCCTGCAATATGGTCTGATACAGAAAAATCAACCAAACTCGGACAAGAAATTAAAGAAAAAAAAGAAACTTTAAACTCTTTAAATTCTTGGACAAATATTATTGAAGATTGTAAAATTTCCATAGAACTCGGAGATTCTGAATTAATAAAAGATGCCTACAATCAAATCAAAAAACTCGGTAAAATTCTTGAAAAATTTGAGCTTGAGCAAATGCTATCAGGAGAATATGATACGGCAGATGCAATTTTAACAATAAATTCCGGAGCAGGTGGAACAGATGCTCAAGACTGGGCTAGCATGCTTCTTAGAATGTATTTACGCTGGGTTGAACTCAGAGGCTGGAAATCAGACTTATTGGATAAACTCGACGGAGAAGAAGCAGGTATTAAATCTGCTACCGTCAAAATCACGGGAAAATACGCTTTTGGCTACGCAAAAACAGAAAAAGGGGTACACAGACTTGTAAGAATATCTCCGTTTAACGCGAACGGCAAGCGGCAAACAAGTTTTGCCTCTGTTGAAGTATCACCGATTATTGAAAATTTTGAAAAAGAAATAAACATACCCCCAGAAGATTTGGAAATTACAACAATGCGTTCAGGAGGTGCCGGCGGACAAAACGTAAACAAGGTAGAAACCGCTGTCAGAATATTACACAAGCCGACAGGAATTGTCGTAAAATGCCAGCAGGAGCGCTCTCAATTGCAAAATAAAGCTTATGCTATGGAAATCCTCGCATCTAAACTATTGGCAATAAAAGAAGACGAATACCGAAAAAAAATGTCACAAATAAAGGGAGATTCTGCTGACATTAACTTTGGCTCTCAAATACGGTCTTATGTTTTTCACCCTTACAAAATGGTTAAAGACCACAGAACAGGATTTGAAACAGCGAACGTAGAAGCTGTTATGAACGGTGAAATAGAAGATTTTATAGAAGCCACACTAAAACAGAGAATCTTAAACCCATAAGTTAAAACGACTTCATTTTTTTATTATCCATGTACAGCAGCATTTCTTCTGTTGAACCGCTTGCCGCTCTTGCTCCGTTTGAATAAAGGTAGAGAATAAATCTATCTTTTGGTTCTAAGGTTGTCGTATCTGATATATATTTATTAGCCCCTGATGAAAATCCGTTTACATCAATGGTTAATTTTGCGCATGCAGTAGTGGCAGATGGATTTGACGGATATTTTTGACAATTATCTTTTAACTTTTCATATAAAACTTCCTGTTTATAACGGGTATCATATACAATTCCGTTTTTAATCGATTTATATGGATAAGCATATTTGATAGCATAATTCCATACATCTTCAAATTTTGTATAATATCTTCCGTTATGTTCATTTGAAGATTTTATACTTCCGTTTAGCATCATATAAACTTCCTCAAATCTTAAAATATTATAACGTGATAAATATTCATACGATGCATCTTGTGTGAATGCATGCACTGCAGAAACAGAAAATATCACGCCCATTAGTATAAGTAAGCATTTTTTCATTACTCAACCTCTTTTTAAACTCGATTATATTTACTAAACGATATTATAGCATAATTTGTTCAATTTTATAAAGCATGATATAATAAATTAAAAAAATACTAAGGGAGATAATTATGGGAAGTACAGAAAGAGAAGTACAATTTAAAGATGCCGCTAAGCATTATTTTTCATCACTTTTTATTTACGGAATAATACTTGCATTTATATCTTTTTGTCCGGTATACAATTCAACTATCGGAAATGAAAGTTTTGACTATATAACTTTCTTTGTTTTATATTATCTCCTTTATGTAATAATTGCTCCGTTTATATTTTTCATCCTAAAACCAAAATCAATTTTACAATCAAAGAGTGTGGCAGTAATTGAATACTTCAAACGTCAAGTAAAACGTACAAATTCAACAGAAGAATTTTTAAACAACATTGAACCGAACGAATTTGAAAAACAAGCATTTATGTCATTCTTCATCAAAGGTTTCTTTGGGGTTTCAAGCATGATTTTGTTGTGCAGCAATTATTTACCAAGTCTTGGATATAACATTGATTTTTTGAGAGTAATGTTTCAGCAAGCACAACAGTATATGACAACAGGTGATACTGGCGGCGGAATTATTCAATATATAATAGATACCGGTGATATGTGGCTTAAGTTAATATTTACTTTCACTTTGGTAATTTATTCCATAAGCTACCTTACAGAACTGGATATCTTTAGAAACAAAATCAAATCCGCAGATACAACACCTTTGGGAGTATTCTCTTGTATAATTTGCTATTATCCGATAATAATTTTTACTAACCAAGTGTTAAATCTAACTGAACAATCATTACTGCCGGTAGACAATCAAAACATGCTAACTGCATTATACATTATAGCTATTGCAGCAAATCTTTTCAGTCTGATTGCCATTATCAGACTGGGAACAAAAGCCGGAAACCTGACAAACAGAGGTATAGTAACAGGTTTTCCTTATAATATAATTAGGCATCCCGACTATTCAATGCAAATTTGCTATATTATAACAACAAGTATTCCATTGTTCATTCTTCCGGCAGAAGAAACCGGTAGTAAATTCTTTATTATATTGGGAATTTTAGCTTGGGTATACATATATTATTTAAGGGCGGTTACGGAAGAACGTCATCTTATCAAAGACGAAGAATACAAAAAATATGTTGAAAAAGTAAAATACAGATTTATACCTAAGGTTATTTAATTAAGTCTTTAATAACTTCTGATGCAATAATCAAACCCGCAGTTGCAGGAACAAAAGAGTTACTGCCCGGTATTTGGTGTTTTCCATCCGGGATATTTTCCATTGATTTTGCGGGCTTTATCGGAATTTCTTTTGAGTATACAACCTTCACATCTTTTATACCACGTTTTTTCAGTTCTGTTCTGATAACTCGAGCGAGAGGACAAACTGACGTTTTTGAAATATCAGCAACCTCGAGCATTGTCGGTTCCAGTTTATTTCCTGTTCCCATAGAACAAATTATCGGAGTAGATGTCTTTTTTGTTTCTTCAATAAGTGATAATTTTGCGGTTACTGTATCTATTGCATCCACTACATAATCATAAGAAGAAAAGTCAAACATTGATTTGGTTTCCGGAGTATAAAAAAGTTGAAAAGTTTGTATTTTAACATCAGGATTGATTTCCAAAATTCTTGACTTTGCAACTTCAACTTTAGGAATACCGATATTAGAAGTCTTTGCAATAATTTGACGATTTAAATTTGTAATATCAACAGTATCATTATCAATTAAATCTATAGCTCCAAGCCCGCTTCTTACCAAAGCCTCAACAACATAACCGCCAACTCCGCCAATTCCAAAAACTGCAACCCTGGATTGTGACAATTTTTTCATTGCCTTTTCACCAAGTAAAAGTTCTGTTCTTGCAAATTTTTCCGAAAGCATAATCTAATTATATATCAACAAGACAAAATTAAAACTCTCTTGGTTTTACACCCTTGAGCCAATTTTGTTCAATCTGTTCCAACGAAATACCTTTAGTTTCAGGCACGCAAAAATAAACAAAGAATATACAAAGTAACGAAACAGCCGCAAATCCCCAGAAAGTATAAGCACCGCCAATTCTATTAATTAAAACAGGGAAACTTCCAACAACAAAGAAATTGAAGGCAAAGTTTGCAACAGTACAAATACTCATTGCAAGACCTCTTATTTTCAAAGGAAAGACTTCAGAAACAATAATCCAGCCAATCGGTCCTAAACTCATTGCAAAACATACAATATAAGTAACCAAACTTCCGACAGCAACCCATTTTAGATTATCACCTAACACTGACTCAAAGGCAAAAGCAGAGCCAAGAGCCAACAAACTTAGCATAACTCCTGTTAATCCAACATATAATAATGGTTTTCTGCCGATTCTATCGGTAAAAAATACCGCAACAATAGTCATAATAAAATTAACAACTCCAATACCTGTTGTTGCATAAATTGCATTCAAATTTGAATCAAAGCCGGCAGTTTTAAATATTGTAGGAGCATAGTAAATAATTGTATTTATACCTGTGCAAATTTGTGCAAACATAATACCAATTCCGACGACAAAAGGCATAATCATCCATTTTTTGAACACAAACTTTGTATTGTTATCAGAAGTTTCTGCATTAAGAGACAATTGTATTTGTTTAATTTCCTCATCCGGATTAACAGTTGTATCAATTTTTGTAATAACTTTTTTCGCTTCATCTATTCTATTTTTGCGCACAAGCCAACGTGGAGTATCACTCATAAACAACATTCCGACAAGAAGAACCATTCCCGGCAGAACTCCCGCAAAAAGCATCCAACGCCAATTGTACACAGCCTGAGCAAAAACAGCGTTGATAAAATAAGAGAACAAAATACCTGCGGTTATTGCCCATTGATATAAAGAAACTAAAGTTCCCCGTAATGTCTTTGGTGAAATTTCTGACAAATAAAGTGGTACAACAAAATTAACAATACCTACAGCAAGTCCCACTAATATTCTTGATGCTATCAGTACATAAATATTTGGGGCAAAACCACACAACACAGAGCCCAAAACAAATATTACTGCGGTTGCAATAATTATCTTTTTCCTTCCAAAAATATCAGCAAGAATACCATTTGTAGCAGCACCAATAACCGCTCCAATTAAAACAGAACTTACCAAAATTCCCTGCATGGAATCCGATAAATCCCAACTCTCGTTTATAAACAATAAAGCACCTGAGATAACTCCTGTATCGTAACCTGACAATAATCCGCCCAAAGATGCAATAATTGCAACAATGTAAAGCCAAAGGAATGCCGTTTTTTTCATACTATAACTCCTATAATAAACAATCACCTATTATAATAATAACACATTTTCGAAATTTTACCAAGTGATAAAATTATAAAAGCTATACAGTATAAACAAATTTTTCGGAATTATTATAAATTACCTACTAAAAAGTTTGTTATTTTTTGGCAAATTTGATTAAAAAAGGTCATTTGTTGTTTTTCTCTTTCAATTGCCCTGACTTCAAGAGGAAACATATCATGCTGAGCTTGGGTCATATCTGCAATAACAGGCTGACGTATGTTCATTTCATACAAATCTACAGCCTGATTATATTCAGGAGTACCTTTTTTAAATAAACCCAATTTTGAAATAACTTTTTTAATATAAGCAGCGCCATCTAAATCTTTAAATTCATTTTCGTGTAATTTATTATATTCTTCAGTCATTATTCCAACACGTTTTAAGGCTTCTTTAAAAGCTTCTTCTCCGCCGCGATACATGGTTATTGTATCGGCACCGTGCTGCATTTCATGAGCCATTAAATCTAAAATAACGACACCGTCAGAATTTGATGGGATATCGGTAACGAGATTTATTTGACCGTTACCCAATTGTTCACCGTGCGGAATCATTCCGGATTGTTTTAATTCTTCGAGTGATTTGTCGCTTGTTTTAACAAGGTGCAAATCTTCCATTTTTACGGACTTAGCTCTTGGCATAACCCCTTCAATATTATGCAACTTTTCTTGAATAATTTGAGTAAGTCCGATTTTTTCAGGTATTTTACCATCAATGAAATCACTTGATAAAATAAATTGTTGACCGTCTTTAGTTGCCACAATAAATTCTCTAGGACAGAATGGGAGATATGCCATTTCTGTATCGTTCAAATCAAGTTTGTGCTTAATTCCTTTGTATTTAATCTCAGTAGGTGAGCCATCCCATTTAAATTCATAATTAAAACCAATTGGTTTTTTACCTGCTCTAAGCATCTCAAAGCCACCAAAAGTTTTATCGCCAAGTTCATCGACGAAAGATTTTGAAACTAATAGTTCTCCATTAAGATTTTGAAACAGCATTGACGATGTATAAATATCTTCAACTTCACCACTTGGGATAAATTTATCGCCGTCGGTTAAAGTTCCAGCATTTATTGTTGTTCTTTTTGAGCTATATGTTGGGTTATTATGTGCAAAATTCGTAATAACATCTTTCACCTTACCATCATCAGCTACATAACGAGTATAATGTTGAATAGTTTTACCTTCTTCGTTTTTAAATGCATACCTTATAAAATGTCCTTTTTTACCTACACCTTCAAAATAGTCATAAGACCTGGAACTGACAGGCGCAGTCACGGCAAGATGCTTGCCTGATTTAAGAACAGCACCTTCTTGGACTGCTGACCCTAATGATTTAACAAATAATTTTGACGCTTTGTTGATAATACCAGAATTAATAATCATACATTTACCTTCTACCTTATAGTTATAAAGGAAATGAGAAGTCAAAAATTGCCAAATCTTGAATAGAATATTGAATAACTTTACATTTTGTAATGATTTTGAGTTAAGAGATTAATATTAAGACATGAGGTAATCATTGAAAGAGAGGAAAGTATTCCCCTCAGCAAAGATAGTAGAGAGCTAAGGTGAGGTCTGGTCAGGGTTTAGCCTTGAGGTCTGAGTGCCTTTGACTTGTTATTGATGCTAAAACAAATTCAGCATGACAATATAAGGAAAACAAAGGGTCAAACACACATGTCATCCTGAAAAAACTAAAAATCAAGCGGCGAAGCTGCGTAGATTTTGTTTTGTTCAGGATCTTAAACCATAGCAAACCTCACCAACAGCAAGACCCTGAAACAAGTTCAGGATGACATGCTCGTTCAACCTTTGCGCATAATAGACCCTGAAACGCGCCTCGCATTAAACGGATACACTGACGCTTTCATCCTCTGCTCAGCTTGTTCAGAGTGACACATGTGTTAAGTACATTAATATATTAATCAATATATTAATACCCGCCACCACAAAACCACCACAAAACATCTAAAACAACCACATACCCCTTAAAACCACCTCAAAAAAACAAAAAAATCAATCCAAAATTTTCCTACCAAACGCCACAAAAAACAATAATTCCACACATAACAAACAAGGGCGCAAGTGCGCCCGAATTATATAATAATCTTATTTAGCGGATGACAAAACATATTTAGCAGCATTGGTTGCAGGTTCAACGGTTGCATCGTGGAACACAATCGGGAAGATATCAGTCATATGTGTTGCGTCGTTTTTAACAACACACGGAGTTTGGACGGCGTGAGAGGTATCACCTGAGGAGCAGGTGACCTCTTTGTTCGGGAGAGTTACTCCGTTTACATCAATATACCCGATACAACTTGCAAGGTTAGCTTCCATGTAAGTATCTGTAAGTGGTTGCCCGACAGGAAGCTTACAACCGATTGCAGCACGACTAAAGGCTACGATTGCACCGTCTGCGAGAGTGTAAGCGTAGAACCCTGTAGCTGTAGCCGGAAGCGTGACAGAAGTTATTGTATAATCTGCTTCAGCTCCGTTATTGTTGCGTTTTAAATTGTTTACAGACCCCACGTACGTTTGACCTGTGAGTGTTCCGTTAAACAAAGAACAGATAGACATAACAGAATCAGGCTTTTGCTGAGCACCGGTTGTGCCGTCGACTGAGGCATCAATGCAGGAGGCAGTAGTTCCGGCATAATCAAAATCATACTGAGCTTGCGCCATCAAACCTGCTTGGTTTAAGGTTGATAATGTCTTTTTAAACTGCGAACGGAATTTTGCTCCGTTAGTGTTTGCAATCAATGTAGGTATTGTCATAGCTGCGACCACACCGATAATCCCGAGAGTGATTAACACTTCCGCCAACGTAAACCCGAGCTTGCGCTCTGATATCTCTGCCATATTTTTCCTTTCATGTTCATTTAGGATAGCTGAACTTAAATAACTTCCAATAATATTATAACTTATCTGACGGATAGTTTCAACCCTTTTAGGCTTCTTTTGTTGCCATAATCAGTTTGTAATACAGTTCAAGTTCTTTTCTTCCGGCTGTTTGTATAATTTCTATCAATTCATCTTGGAGTGCGATTTTAGATTTCATGTGTCCAAAATCAAACAATTCTTTTATGTTAACTTTTAATGCTTTGGCAATTTTTTCTATATTTTCTTCTTTTGGCAGCTGGCCGCCGTTTTCGAGCTTGCAAAGGTTAGTAGTTTCCATTCCTATAATTTCTGCAAGAACCGCTTGAGTAATCCCGTTGCGCTTTCTGAGTTCTTTAATTCTTTGTCCTAATAATTTGCTGAGTATTGCCATAAATAACCTTCTTATATATACAATACACTTAATCATACAAATAAAATATGGTTTTTTATAACAATTACACTTGACAAACTTGGCATGATATGTCAACATGAATATAGGAAGTTGTCATTAATCCATAAGTATTAATCAAATAGTTGGGTTGAGATAACAAGAGTTATTAAAAAGAAAGGATAAAGAGTTATGACAAAAAGATTCGGCTTTACTTTGGCGGAAGTGTTGATCACATTGGGTATTATCGGTGTAGTTGCCGCAATGACTATCCCTACGTTGATTGCAAACACTAATGGCGCAAAATTCAGATCACAATTTAAAAAGACAGTATCAACATTGAACCAGGCAGGTTTGATGGCACAAGCTCAGTATGACTTTGACTATGCAGGTACTACAGGTACAGAGATCAAAGACTCAGATGGTAAAACAACAGGTAAGAATGCATGTATAAATGGTGCGTCAGATCATCCTGAAAAAGCTATGACATTTTGTGCGATTTTTAATGGCACATTGACAGGTCAAACTTATATGGGCGCCGCATCTAATATTAAGAGGAACGCGAATGGTAAAGAAGAAAATTATACTTGGGTTTCTCCTGCTGCTGGTGGGACGTTGGCAAACGGTTTAGCTTTAGCTAATACAATTACTTATACGTTAGCAGATGGTTCTATAGTTGGGTTTAATAGCAAAGCTTCAGGATGTGAATTAGCAATAGGTTCTCAATTAACTGGTGAGATCATAAATAAAGCAGGTAATAGCGTAGTATATGATAAGGACGGAAAACTTACGGGAGGTCTAGGTGATTGTACCGGATTTATTGATGTAAATGGTGCGACATTACCAAATAAAGAAGTTTCTTGCAGTGATAGCGCAAAAGATGCTACGAAGGTTGAAGCTCCATGCACAGTTAAAAATGATGCTAATCACATGACAGATGTATTCCCGATTGTATTCCACGATGCGACTGTTGAACCTGCATCAGCTGCAGCAAAATACGTGTTGACATCTAGTAAATAGACTTTCTTTTAAATATGCCGAGTGATACCGAATCACTTGGTACGCTTTACATTATTGGGGCGTGGAATTCACCTTCCACGCCCCTTTCTCTACCAAATATGTCATCCTTCAAACACTTGTGTCATCCTGAACTTGTTTCAGGATGACAGATTTGCTCAACCTTGACCAGACCTCACCCTTTCCCTCTCCTTTCTTAGGAGAGGGAAAATTAAAACATTATTTTGTAAACTTTTTGTCATATTTATTAAAGTTTTTCTCCAAGCTGCCGTCTTTATATTCGTAATAGTTAGCGTAATATTTTTATGATAAACTTAATCTGAGGAGCTTTATGGTTGAAAATTTAGAAGATTTGGAATTCTCTATTCCCGAAAATGTACTTGATGAAATTCAGGCTAACATTCAGGATATTATCAGAAACTTTGACGTACCCGAAGAAAATAAGATCGAAGTGCTTAAACAAATAAATTACGTCTACACAAGAACTAAATACCTCTCTATGACGGATGAATTGACCGGACTTGCCAATCGCAGGTATTTTGAAAGCTCTTTCGAAAAAGAATTTCTTAGAACCCAACGCTACAAAAACAACCTCACCCTTGTTATGTTTGACATAGACCGTTTCAAAGCTGTAAACGACACATACGGACATCAATGCGGAGATTTTATCCTTAAGCAAGTCGCTAATGCAGCTCTGCAAACCTTTAGAAAAACCGATACAGTTTTCAGATACGGCGGAGAAGAATTTGTCGTAATCCTCACCGAAACCGATATTAATCAGGCAAAAATCCCGCTTGAGCGTTTTAGAAAAACTATCGAAACCCTATATCTCAACTACAATAATCAAAATATTCACATCACAGTCAGTATAGGCGCATGCCAGCACAATTCAGAAATCAAAACAAAAGAAGATTTGCTTAAATTAACTGATGAGGCTCTATACAAAGCAAAAAATGCCGGAAGAAATCAAACAGTATTTAATACTTGCCAGTAAGTTTTGCTATCTGTTGATACTTTAACCACCCAAGCACAACATGCTGTACGTTATCTATCCTTATCACACTTGCATTCGGGCTTACTCCCTGTCTTACCCAATTGGCAGAATTTGGCAAACCGCCTGCCTGCTCTCCAGTCTTGACCTGAACTTTGTTCAAAAACATATTACCAATTGAGAGCGATTTATGGATAATCTGCCTTAAACTGTCACTATCCGTACAATAATAGATTGATGCCAAACCCTCCATTATCGTTCCCAAACTGCAAGGTCGGATATTATCCTTAAATGCACCAAAATAACTGTTATTTTTATTCGTAATCTGATTACTTAATGTCGGAATAGCCATCTGCTCACAATAATTTCTCAATGTAACTCGTTCTTCCGGCGTAACTAAACCTGCCTCAAACAACTTCTCTATAGCTAATGCTGACCAATGATCAAACGGGATATCAAATTCCAATGGCTTTCGCGACTTAGCTAAATATAAAAGAATTTTTTTCGCAGCCTCGAGCCATTTATCCTGTTTATCAACTTCGTACAAATACATCAAACCTGCAGCAGCCTCACCCGGATAATATAACGCCTCAGCCTCTTTATTTATTTCTTTAGTTTCAAGATTGTAATACGCGTAAATATTACCTTCTTCACTCTGCATAGACAATATAAAATCACCAAGCCCGTGTAACATTTCTTCCGTCACAAAATCTTCATCCGTTAAATTTGATAACGCACATAACGCCACACCTGCCGCACCCGATTTTGCCATAGGAAAATTCAAATTTTCTTCCTCCGGCAAAGATACAACAACATATCGACCTTCTTCTAATTTCTTTACATAGTTCTCTACAAAATATCTTGAAGCTTTTATTCGTTCTTCATGATATTTGTTCACTAAGCCTTGTTTTTCATACATATACATGGAATACAAAGTACCTGCATGTCTTAATGAATTGTAAGTCTTATTGTCATATCTTATTTCAGAATCAACATTTTTACGATACTCAAACCTGCCATCTTCGTGTATACAACGATTTATATAACCCATAGAAGTTTCAATTTCATCATAATAAGGCAACCCCCTCGTAGTTTCGTGAGTGAGATGCTTTGCCTCTTTATGCAATATGGTAACAAACACGGCAACTAAAGTTAAAAATATTGTCGGAATGTACGTTGTTGGTGATGATATATCAAACATAAATTTATTATACCAAACTAACGATAATATATAATAAAGCATTTAGATGATTTATTCATTTTTTATACGCAAATTGCTAAAATAATTTTCCAGCATAAGATTACAAGTATTTTCTTTTATTCCTCCATATACATTTGGTTTATATTGAGAGAATTTACACAAATCACAACCGGAAGAAAATGCTCCGTAATTTAAATCATAACTGCCAAAATAAACATTTTTTATCCTTGACTGCAAAATTGCCCACCCGCACATCGGGCAAGGTTCTAATGTTACATAAATATCACAATCATCCAATCTCCAATTGCTCAAGATTTTTTCAGCTTGTCTTATTGCCAAAATTTCGGCATGAGATGTCACATCACAATCTTTTTCCCGAGTATTAAAAGCTTTGGATATTACCTGTCCATCCTTGACTATCACCGCTCCAACAGGGATATCACCGCCGGACTTTTTAGCCTCAGATATAGCAATATCCATAAAATCCATCTATTCTTCCTCTGCCAAATTTATTGTAATTTCCGCACAAAAACCGACTTTATCATCAGAATATAACTTGATAGAACCTTCCATTGCTTCTATCAGACCTTTTACAATAAACAATCCCAAACCGCTGCCTCTGGTTGTTCTTGTCATATCATTATCAAGTCTTACAAATTTATCAAATAAAGTTTCCAATTTCTTTTTAGGGATTTTATCACAACTGTTTTTAACTCTGATAATTGCCTTATCCTTGTTTCTTGTCACCTCAACACAAATAGGGGTATCAGGATAAGCATATTTTATGGCATTTTCGTACAAGTTAACAAAGACCTGCTCCAAACGACCTCTATCAGCATAAATTTCAGGGAAGTCACTATCCATTTCTACTATAATTTCATGCCCGTCACGTTTTCTCAACAAAAGTTCAGACTGCTCAAGCACAGTTGCCAACTGAATGTTAGCATTTTCTGTTTTCAAGCGCATACACTCTATATCAGGAATAGTCAACAAATCCTCTATCAGTCGTTTTAATCTTTCTGATTGCTCCTTGATTATACGCAACGATTTTTGTTTTGTAACCTCGTCTATAACAATATCTTGGCGCATTAACCTCGATGTATACCCTTGAATACTTGTCAACGGAGTACGAAGTTCATGACTTACCGTATCAATCAGATTTGTTCTAAATTCATTCAGTTCCTTCAATTCAACATTTTTTCGTTTTAATTCTAAGTATGATTTGTGAATTTCTGATGCCATGTTATTAAATTCGTTTGCCAAAAAGACGATTTCATACGGAGTAAACACAGTCGTCAAAAGCCTTATTTGACGCTGATAATTCCCTTTTGACAGCGCAATTACCGCTTTAAAAAGCTGCCTTATATTTATGTAAAGATAGTAAATATAAAAACCCATTAAAGTCATCATTGCCAAAATTGCAGCCAAAACGGAAAGAATAATTTTTACTCTGTTATCAATAATTGCATGTTTTGCAATATTTTCAGTCGTATTTACGATAATCGTTAACTCTGGATTTTTACGATAAAGATAAACATTCGGACGATTTTTTTCATCTCCAAACAAAACAGGAGCACCCTCAATCTTTTCTTCCGGCAAGAGTTCAACAGTTTCCTCAAACACTTCAGGCGTAAAATTATGTGTAGAGATTAAGTGGTTATTCTTGTCAAGTATATATATCTGCCTGTTATCATTCTCCAAAGACTTAAAAAGTTGGCTGTCCCAATTATTTGCATTGAATATAATAACCAAAAATGACCCGTCTTTCATCTGAGTTGATAAAATCGGCTTTTCATTTATATGCGCATCGTCAGTAACTTTCTCAAGCTCCTGCGGATTTCTGACAATTACAATATCTTCACAATTCGGATATCTTTGAGCAACCTCTTTTATAAATTTATCCTTTAGTTTTCTTGTCGGCAAATATTCTAAAGTATCAGCAATTTGAGCAAGTGTTGTTTCGTTAGTTGTTAAGAAAAAATCAATTTCATCAGAAACCATACTTGCAACCAAAATTGCAGACTCCCTTAATTGATGCCTCAAAGACTGCTGGTTAATATTGTTTATGATAAAACCGCTTATAGACATCGGAACAACGACTGCAATAAAAAATACTATTGCAATCTGTTCAATGATTTTTAGTTTTTTTAATCCGTAACTGTATTTTTTCATATCTATTCTTGCGCAAACGGCGTTAACTTATAACCTACATTTGTAACAGTATGGAGATACTTTGGCGACTTCGCATTTTCTTCAATTTTATTACGTAGACCTCCTACATGAACTCTGAGCATCCGCACATCTTCATTACTGTCATATCCCCAAACCTCATCAAGCAAGGTTGCAAGGGTGACAGAATTATTAAAATGCTGCATTAGGCAATACAAAATTTCAAACTCAGTAGGAGTAAGTTTTACTTTTCTGTTAACAATTACCGCTTCCAAAGACTCAGGAAAAATCTCTATATCGCCGCAATTTAAAACTTCGTTAGACAATGGAGAATTTTCGATTTCTATATTATTTCGACGCAACAAAACTCTTATCCTTAGCAAAACTTCCTGAATATCAAACGGCTTCACCAAATAATCATCCGCACCGCAATCAAATCCGGTTGTCTTGTCATCAATTGTACCTTTTGCAGTAAGGAGTAAAATCGGAATTGAAAGTTTTGCCTGTCTGATATTCTTACAAACTTCAAACCCGTTCATTTTAGGCATCATAACATCAAGCAGTATCAAATCATAAGTATTATTAAGTGCCTTATTTAAACCTTCCATACCATCTTTTGCAGTATCGACAAAATATCCGCTGCTTGCAATATCAAATTCCAGCAGTTCTCTTATTTCATCATCGTCATCTACAATTAAAATACGCTTAGTCATAGAAACTCCCCTTATCTATGAACAATTTTACAAAACTCTCAAACATTTTTCAATCAAATATAAAGATTTAATAAGGTTTACCGATTAACGAATTATGTGTATCTATTTCTATCTTATCATCCAACGATGAAAGTTTTATTTTTTCTCCATAATGTTTTTCAAGTGCCAACTCAATTAAAAAATCGGCAAAATGTGGATTCTTAGGGAGCAAAGAACCGTGAAGATACGTTCCAAAAACATTCATAAAACGACCACCTTCCAAGCCATCCACACCATTATTGCCGTTACCGACTATACTTTTTCCCAATGGTTTGGTTTCCCCTTGTAAATACGTCAACCCGCTATGATTTTCAAAACCTACAAGAGTTTGAGGATTAAGGAAATCAGTCTTAACAGTAACATTTCCTATAAATCGTTTCTTTCCTGCAACAGTATACGCATCCATTAACGATATACCTTTTAACTTGTCTTTGTCATGCGGTTGATAATAATGCCCAAACAATTGATACCCGCCGCAAATACCTAAAAAAACAGCTCCGTCATCACGTTGCGCAAGCAATTCCGACTTTTGAGAATACAATTCATCTGCAACTTCTTCTTGTTGCTTATCTTGCCCGCCACCAATAAAATACAAGTCATGATTTTTTATGGCATCACCAATATTTATCTGCTCAAACTCTACATTTATACCGCGCCATTTACACCTTTTTGTCAAGGTTATAATATTTCCTAAATCACCGTACAAATTCAACAACTTAGGATATAAATGCGCAATTGATATCGTTAAATTTTTCTCATCCATAATGTAATTGTATCACAAATTCTTGATTGAATATATTGTAAATTTTGATAAAAAAGTAGCTTTCGCACATTCGCAAAAGCCACTTTTAATCTTAAATCATTATCCATTTACGCTTTTAAAGAATCAGCATATATTTTTCGGACAACTTCTCTTGAATTACCGCTCGGCCCGATATTTATCAAACCGTCAAGCGAAGGTGTTGTAAATGCCAAATCTGTCAACTTATCAACATCATCTGTAGTAAAGCCCATATCTTCAAGTTTTTCAGGAACATCAACAGATTTTAGCCATGCGTAAACTCCATCTGCAGCCTTTTGCGCCTCATCAGGATTACCTGTCAAACCAGGAACAATCGGAGCTAAGATATCAGCCAAAGTTTTAGCCTTATCTTTGTATATTGTTTTCACAACAGCAGGTAATAATATAGCCAAACCAAGACCGTGTGACAAATCAGGTTTAACGGCACTTAAAGGATGTTCAAGCGCATGAGTATAATGCAGTAAACCGTTATCAAAACTTACTCCGCCCATTAACGCTGCATAAGCCAAGAAATATCTTGCCTCCAAATCTTCAGGATTTGCTAACGCTTTAGGCAAATATTTTGCAACAAGCTCAATAACTTGTTTTGCCAAAGTAATTGAATACGGAGATGCCACTAACGATGTAGCCGCTTCAACAACGTGATTAACAGCATCAATTGAAACATATCGAGTTTGTTTTGGAGATAATTTTGTCATTAACTGCGGATCATCAATTGCATACATAGGATAAATACAATCATAAGCAATTGCAGGTTTAAAATTTTTCTCCAAATTCGTAACAACTGCAAACCTGTTTGTTTCCGTACCTGTACCGTGAGTCAGATTAATTGAGATAATAGGTACAGCCTTGTTCGGAGTAAATGAAAATTCATAAAGTTCTTCAGCCGTTTTATCAGGATACTCAAGTAAAATTGCAACCGATTTTCCTGCATCTGTCGGTGAACCTCCACCGATTGCAACAACAGCTTTTGCACCAAAATCTCTCGCCATTTTTACGGCATCATTTACATGATGAGTATTCGGATTTGGGGTAACCTGATCAAAATTTACATATCCAATACCATTATCTTTTAATGCCTTTTCAACAACGTCCCACGCACCGGTTGCTTTGTAGGCATTACGTCCGGACATTACAATAACTTTATCCAAACCTTTTGATTTTATATCACAAGCAATATCTTGGAATTTTTGTATCGCTCCAACTCCAAAATAAACATTTGTTCTTGTTCTAATTTCACGAACCTCATGGATATTAATATCGTTTTCCCACATAATAAACTCTCCTTTCTTGTAACCATTTACAACGCAATTATAAATTAGGGAAAAGATTATTTCAAGAAAATTTCTGATATAAATTTTTAAAAAAAATTTACAAAAAGTCTTATGTTTTAGCCTGACAGGCATGTTTATTATATAATTTTGTACAAGAGGTATGAATTGAAACATTCAAGACTTACATTACTGATATTTATAGCGCTTATATTAGGTGTGTTATTTGGTCATTTTGCCCCGCATTTAGCAGTCAAAATGCGAGCGTTTGCACTTATATTTTTGCGCATGGTAAAAATGATTATTGCACCGTTGCTATTCGCGACTTTAGTAACCGGAATTGCAGGACACGGAGATATCAAACAACTCGGAAAAATCGGGATAAAAACAATTGTTTACTTTGAAGTAGTAACAACGCTGGCTTTAATTATCGGGCTAACAATGGGAAATATTTTTAATCCGGGTAAGGGATTTGTAACCGGAACGGTTGCTAACCCTGAGCTTTTAAAAGAAGCAGGATTGATGGCTGTTACAACACCTCACACCTCTATTTCCGAAATGATTGTTAATGTCTTTCCTACAAGTATAATCCAAGCAATGTCAGAAGGTAATTTATTGCAAATTGTAGTATTTTCAATATTTTTTGCAATTGCGATATGCGCGGTAGGAGAAAAAGCAAAACCGGTAATGAATATACTCAATTCAGTATCCCAAATTATGTTTAAATTTACCGAATATGTAATGTATTTTGCACCTTTGGGGATATTTGGTGCAATCGCGTCAACTGTCGGAATGAACGGATTGTCAATATTAAAAAATTACGCAAAAATCATATTTTCGTTATACACGGCGCTTGCAGTATTCGTATTGATTGTATTTTTTATAGCCTGCAAATACGCAAGAATTTCATTCAGAAGTTTACTCAAAGCAATACAAGAACCCGCAATTTTAGCATTCTCAACAGCCAGCTCGGAAGCAGCTTTTCCAAAAGCTATAGAAATTATGCAAAAATTCGGGGTTCCGCAAAACATTGTAAGTTTTGTTATGCCAACAGGTTACACGTTCAATTTGGACGGAAGTACACTATATTTGGCAATGGCAGTTATTTTTTCATCACAAATTTGCGGAATCAATTTGGATATAAATCAGCAAATATTAATGATGCTTGCACTAATGCTTACGAGTAAAGGAATTGCCGGAGTACCAAGAGTATCGTTAGTGGTCCTTGCAGGAACATTATCCAGCTTTAACATCCCAATTATCGGTGTGGCAATTCTTCTTGGTATTGACCAAATTCTTGATATGGGAAGAACTACGGTTAACCTTGTTGGAAACTGTATTGCAACTGTAGTTATTGCACGCTGGGAAAACTCATTTGACTATGATAAAATGAAATCATTTATAAACGGAGTAAATTCCGATAAACAATTGAAATTATGTGAAACAACCGAAAACACAGAGGGACAATAAAATGACAGAAAGTACAAAAACAGAATTTAAAAATACTCTAAACCTTCCTCAAACAACACTTGCAATGAGAGCAAATGCTACGGTTAGAGAATTAGAAATCCAAAAGTTTTGGGAAGAAAATAAAATATACGACCAAATGACCTCAAAAAGAGATAAAACAAATGCGTTTGTTTTACATGACGGGCCACCGTATTTGAGTTCCGAGAAAATTCACGTCGGAACGGCAATGAACAAGATTTTAAAAGATATTTTAATTAAATATAAATCAATGCGCGGATATTATGCGCCTTACGTCCCGGGATACGACGGACACGGCTTGCCGATTGAAAATGCAGTAGTAAAAAATATAAAAGGCGGACGTCGTGCAATAACAGAAGTTGAATTACGTGCAAAATGCAGAGAATTTGCCCGCAAAAATCTAAAAGGACAAGAAAATGAATTTAAACGTCTCGGAGTTTTAGGTAACTGGGAAGAACCTTACCTCACAATTGAAGGACAATACGAAGCCGAACAGGTAAGAGTATTTGGAGAAATGTATAAAAAAGGCTACATTGAAAAAGGTTTAAAACCTGTATACTGGTGCGCAGCTTGCGAAACAGCACTTGCAGAAGCCGAAGTAGAATACGCGGATCACACATCAACTTCAATTTATGTAAGATTTAAGTTTGATGATGAAAGTATAAATAAAATCGGTCAGTTGATAAATTTACCAAATAATAATGTATACGCAATCATCTGGACAACAACCCCTTGGACAATTCCGTCAAACATGGCAATATCAATGCACCCAAGATACGAATATACCTTCTTTACTTACAAAGACAGCGTATACGTCGTTGCTCAAGAACTTTTAGGCGCATTTTTAAACGATGTTGAATGGAATGAGTCGGATATTAAAGTTATTGGAAGTTGTTCAGGACAGGATTTAGAGCTTTTAAATACTAAGCATCCGCTTGTAAACAGAAAATCCCCTATCATTTTAGGAGAACACGTTACATTAGATGCCGGTACAGGTTCGGTACACACCGCTCCAGGACACGGTCTTGAAGACTATGAAGTAGGCTGTAAATATAATATTGAAGTCTTTTCACCGTTAGACGGACAAGGAATTTGGACAGACATCGTCGGAATACCGGAACTTGTCGGAATACCTTATTATAAGGGTAATTCTATGGTTATTGAAATGCTGCAAAACTGTGGAGCTTTATTAAAACAGCAAGATATTCAACACAGTTATCCTCACTGCTGGAGATGTAAAAACCCTGTTATTTACAGAGCAACTCCACAATGGTTTGTAAAAGTTGATAAATTCAGAAAAGAAGCATTAGACGCAATTCATAACGTAAAATGGATACCGTCAAGCGGAGAAAACAGAATAGGAAACATGGTTGAAAGCCGTACGGATTGGTGTATATCAAGACAGAGAGCTTGGGGTGTACCTATTCCGATATTTTACTGCGAAGAATGTGGAGAAGTAATATGTACAGACGAAACTATTGAACATATCGCTGACATTTTCGACAAAGAAAGTTCGGATGCTTGGGTTAAATATTCAGCAGAAGAATTGCTACCAAAAGGATTTGTATGCCCTAAATGCGGGAAAACACACTTTAGAAAAGAAAAAGATATTATGGATGTTTGGTTTGATTCAGGAATATCTTGGAGAGCAGTTGTTGAAAAAAGAGCTGACGAATTAGGTCATACACCTGTAGATATGTACCTTGAAGGTTCTGACCAACATAGGGGCTGGTTCCAATCTTCACTTTTAACTTCAATTGCAACTCAAGGAAAAGCTCCATATAAACAGGTATTAACACATGGTTTTGTTTTCGGAGAAGACGGTCGTAAAATGTCAAAATCGTTAGGTAATTACATAAGACCTGATGATATTATTAAAAACTACGGAGCTGATATCCTAAGACTTTGGGCAGCGTCTGTAGATTACAGAAACGACATCAAAATCGGTAATAACATTATCGGTCAATTGACTGAAATCTTCAAAAAAACAAGAAATACCGCAAGATTTTTAAGCGGTAACCTGTTTGATTTTAATCCGTCAAGTGATTACGTTCAATACGATGAGCTTAAAAATATCGACAAATTTGCACTCCATAAATTGAACAAACTTATTTCAGAAGTTACGGAAGCATTTGAGAACTACGAATTTTATAAGTATTTCCAATGCTTACAGAATTTTGCGGCAAATGATTTAAGTTCATTCTACCTTGATATCGTGAAAGACAGACTTTACACCGCAGGGAAAAAATCGATTTCACGCAGAGCATGTCAGACTGTTTTGTATGAAAACTTGATGGCACTGGTGAGAATGCTTGCACCGGTAATGCCACATCAAGCCGAAGATATTTGGCAGAATATTCCTGAAAACCAACGATGTGGTTTATCAAGTATACTTCTTGCCGATTGGTGTGAACCTAACGAAAAATGGAACGCTCCTGAGCTTGAGAGTGAATTTAGTAAAATCTTAAAATCAAGAGAAGTCGTATCTCGAGCAATTGAACCGCTTAGAGCTGATAAAAAAGTCGGTAGTTCTTTAGAAGTTGCGGTTTGGGTTAAAGCAGATGACAATACGGTATTAAAAGCTAATGAAGCTGATTTGGCAGACATATATATAGTATCCCAAGCAACTTTAGCAGACGTAGCACCATCTGACGTGTTAAACGAATATTCTGAAGACGGTTATACTGTCTGGGTTACTAAAGCTCAAGGTGAAAAATGTACCCGTTGCTGGAAATACAGAACACTCAACGAGGACGGCATTTGTCCTGATTGCGAAGAAGCAATTAAGTAACAAATTAATACAAAACTTAAAAATTTTAGCAATT
>CAMGGL010000004.1 GCA_946055575.1 uncultured Candidatus Melainabacteria bacterium | reverse complement strand
ATATTTACATTTTATAAAACTTAGTTTAGATTTGAAAACAGATTATGAAATGTATATTTTTCAATGGGGACATTGAGCTGGGAAGCATAAATATAACAAGTAATAATCGGTGAAACAAGAATAACTATGCAGTTTTAAGAGGGTTTTAATGAATAAAATAATATTTTCTAATGTTGAAATACATCCTTTTGATATTTGGTTTTTAGAAGATACAAGAGATTTCAATGAAAGAAAATTATTATTAGGAAGAACTTCAAAAGGAAAAACTGTTGTTAGTCTTGTTGAAAAAAGAAAAACTGATTTGAAAGTGTATATTGATACTCAAGCAGGTTTAAAGGCTGAAAAAATAATTCAGAATGAAAAAAACAGAGTTATATATACAAGACAAGAATTGATTTTTAGTAAAAAAGGAAAACCTTATGGTTGGACTTATGGAGATAATCGGGAAGTCCGTAATAAAAACGGAACGATAGTTGAAATTAGGCAATACAGAAGTGATAACTTTGGAAACTCTGAACTTGTCAAAAGGATTAAAACTTAACTTAAAACTCAAAATCATTATTGTATTGATTATCAGTTTGAATAATTAAAAGCTGATAATCAATTTATTTTAGGTATTTGATATGACAGAAGCTAACAATTTGCCAAAATTAACAGAAAAAGAACATTCATGCTTGAAAAGATATCTCACTAATGGTTATAAAAAGAGTGAAGCATACCGTTATGCTTATGATTGTTCTAGGATGAATACAGCATCAATATATGTTGAAGCAAGCAAATTCTTCAAGAACCCTAAGATTACCCTATGGTTAGATTATTACAGGCAGAACACAGAAAAAGCCGTAAAGGATGAGTTGAATTATTCTGCTATGGATTACTTTAATGATTGTGAAGAATTGAAACTTGTTGCTCTTGAATGTCGTGATAAATATGGAAATCCTAATGTGAGTGCTGCAATAAAAGCAGATGAGAATAAAGCAAAAGTTTGTGGATTATTAAAAGATCAGATTATTCATTCGGGTAATGTTACACAAATGCCTTCTGTTGTTGTAAATGGTGAAGAACTTGTTTTGAATATTGGTGAAGGAATAGAGGATGAAGAAAATAGTTAGCAACAATAAATCAATAATTGTTCCTGCTATGCTTCAATGTCCGCCAAAACTTTATCCTGTGATAACAGAGTTTAATGATTATTTGTACTTCTTGCTTGAAGGTGGCAGAGGTTCCGGAAAAACTCAAGTTATTGCAAGATGGATTTTATATATCGGTGAAAAAAGAAAAATAAAAGTTTGTTGTGGTCGTGAAATTCAGAAGTCCATTGAAAATTCTGTAAAATCAGTTTTTGATGGTTTAGTTCAAAAGAATAATCTTGACTGGAAAATTACAGATAAGGAATTGATACACAGAAAAACAGGTTCTCGTATTTTCTTTCAAGGGTTTAGAGAACAAGGTTCAGTATCAATCAAAGGTCTTGATGATGTTGATATTCTTTGGATTGATGAGGCTCAAGCTATTACTAAACCTACTCTTGATATTGTTATTCCTACAATAATCAGAAAAACAAATTCTAAAATCATTTTTACAATGAATAGGTTTGTAAGGAATGATGCAGTTTATAAATTTTGTGTTGGTCGTGAAGATTGCCTTCATATTAACATAAATTATTTTGATAATCCGTTTCTGAATGAAGCTATGAAACATGAAGCGGAAATTTGCAAAGCAAAAAATATAAAAGATTATGAGCATATTTGGTTAGGTTATCCGCTCGCTCAAGCAAGTGATTTTCTTTTATCATCTGACAAAGTTCAATATGCAGCAGATCTAATATTTAATGATGAAACTCATCCTGATAATAAAGTTATGGCTGTGGATTTATCTGCATCAGGCGGTGATTTGTGTGTAGCAAAATTGTTAGAACAAAAAACTATGACATCTTGGGAAGATGCTAAAACTGTTACTTGGGCGGAACCTGATACAGACATAACAAAAGGTAAAATAATAAACCTTTACGGATTATGGAAGCCTGATATTTTAATTATAGATGCTGATGGCTTGGGTTATCCGATTTGGGTAAGTGTAAAGAAAAGTATTGATGATGCAATAGGTTTTAGAGGTGCAGGAGCTGCAAGAAATTTGGCTTGTGGTAATGCAAGAGCTGATGGATATATGGCTGTAAAAGAATTTATTGATAACGGTTGGCTCAAGCTCCGTTGCGAAAATACCAAAAGACAGCTTGAATATATCAAAAGAGATTTTAAACCTAACGGATTAAACTATATACAAAATAAAAAAGATATAAGAAAAGAACAGGCAGAAAGTCCTGATTTTGCAGATACATTAATGATGGCTATTTATGCAATAACTTATCATTCATATTTGTTTACTGCAAAAATGCAAAAAACTTCAAGCTCTTATATCAATTCTGATTATAATCCATTTGATTAAAAGGAAGGTTTTATGTTCAGAGATGTTTCATTGAGAAGATGGACACCATCCGCAAGGGATTGTTATTTTCGTGGATGTGTTTGTTCAGGTTGTCCAATTTTTGAAATTATTGGAAACCAATGCAGAATGAAGCGAACAGTTTTGAATTTGGTTAGGAAGTTTGGGAAACCTGAAAGAAGAAATTTGAGTTTAGTAATTGAAGAAGAAAGTGAGGAATAAAATGTGTTCAACTCCAAAAATGCCTAGTGTAAATACTTCAAGCAAAGAAGAAGTTGCAGCTCCTACTTATGCTGATGCAAGTGTTTCAAAGGCTTCAACAAATACAAGAAATAAAACAGCAGCTCTTGCAGGTCGTGATACAAAAACATCTGCTCGTGGCTTGGGTGATACTGCAACAACAAAGAAAAAAGAATTATTAGGTGAATAAAATGGAAGATATAAAGTACGATAAAAAGTATTTTGAACAAAGAAGATGTGAATTAAAGAATATATTTGAACAGATAAAGCCTGATTTGCAGGACTTAGCTGATTATTTTGCACCTAATGCTGTGAGATTTATTGCAAGAAATGTAAATAAACCTCATGTGAAAAGTAAAAAAATTCTTGATAGTACAACTTTTATTGCCGTTAGAAATTTTTCATCAGGTATGATGACAGGTGCAACTTCGCCTACAAGAAGATGGTTTAAAACTGCAATAATGAATAGAGATAATAAGAAGTTTAAGATGAGTTATGCAGCAAAACTTTGGTGTGCTAATCAAGCTGAATTAACAAGAAAAATTTTATACGCATCTAATTTCTATCAAATTCTTCCTGAAGTATATGAACAATTAGGAGTGTTTTTATTTTCTTGTATTTCTATGGAAAAAGATTTTGAGAATGTAGTAAATTTCAAAGTCCTTCCTATTGGCTCATACTATTATTCAAAAGATGGCAGAGGTGTTGTTGATACCGTTTGTCGTAACTATATGGAAAGTGCAAAAAATCTTGTTGAAAGATATGGTTTAGAAAATTGTTCTGATGCGGTTAAGCAGGTTTATAAAAATAAACCTAATGAATTGTTTGAGATAGTTCATTTTGTTGAACCTAACAGAGAATATAAAGAAGGTTCACCAATTTCTGCACAAAAGAAATTTATATCCGTTACTTATGAAGTTGGTAATGGTACAACAGGATTTCTGAAAAAAGCAGGATTTGATAAATTTCCTTATGTTGTATTTGAAGCAAGTTGTAATGGTGAAGATGCTTACCCATCAAAAGGATGTGGAGTATATGCTTTACCTGATGCAAAACAATTAATGACATTAATTAAAGAACTTGGGAAAGCTGTTAAGAAAATGGTATCACCTGCTTATCAAGGTCCTTCCAGTTTGAAAAATAAAAAGTTATCTGATAATCCTGCATACTTTAATGAAGATGGTGATGGAACAGGTGCAGGTATTAGACCTATACATGAAGTAAATCCTCAAGTTCTTGAATTAAAAAATATTATTGCAGAATTGAGGGAAAATATAAAATCAATTTTTTACAATGATTTGTTTGCAATGATTTTGAATACTGCTGAAAGAGGAAGAACTGCAACAGAAGTTAATGAGTTAAAAGAAGAAAAACTTGTTCTTCTTTCACCTCTATTAGAGCAAATTCATACAGCATTAAAACAAATTATTGATTGGTTATTTTATGCAGAAATGGATGCAAAAATTCTTCCTGAAATTCCTCAAGAATTAGAAGGTGAAGAAATAGAAATTGAATTTATTTCAACTCTTGCACAAGCTATGAAAGCACAAAACATTGCTTCAATGGAAAGATTTATAACATTTACTGCTAATATGGCTCAAGCTGTAGATCCGGTTCTTATTAAAAAGATAAAAGGTGAAAATATGATTGATGATTATGCAGATTTTGCAAACATAGATCCATCTCAAATTGCACCTAATGAAGAATTGGAAGCATTAAGACAGGCTCAAGCTGAAAAGCAAGCACAAGCTGAACAGATGCAGCAGCTTCAACAAGGTTCTGAAATGATTAAGAATATTGGCGGAAGTGATAGTTATGGTGCAGAGTTAATGAAAAGGTTAGGAATGGGCTAATGTTTCAGGGAAAAGATTTAGAAAATATTATCAAAAGTGTTTCTAATACGGAAGAAGGTTTGAGTTTTATTTACTATCTTATAGATGATTTAGGAACTTTCTCAACAAAAGTAAATATTGTTGATGGCAAATTACAAAATATCGAAAAGGTTATAAAAAAAGAAATTGGTGAAAATATTCTTGAACTTTTAAGAGTAAATAATTTTGATAAATATATTGAATTGCAAAAAAGAAGGAGTAATGAAAAATGGCAGAAAACATTGAATTAGAAAACACAGATTTAGGTTCAGGTTCAGAAGGTGCTGATGCAGGTATTAAAGATGGAGCAGAAGCAGGAGCTGATGCAGGTGCTGATATAGGCAAAAAAGAAGATGGGGCAGATACAGGTGCTGATGCAGGCAAAAAAGATGCAGGTGCTGATAACAATGAAATTTATGGTGCACCTGAAACTTATGATTATAAAGATGTGAATATTCCTGAAGATTTAGAATATGACAAAGATATGCTTAAAGAGTTTGATAAGCTAAACAAGGAAACTAATCTGTCGCAAGCTCAAGCAAATAAGTACATGCAGTTTGGTATAAGACTTGCTCAAAAATATAATGCAGATTTGCCGGAAGTATTAAAGCAAGTTCATCAAGCTAAAGTTACTCAATTTAAACAAGCTATGAATACAGATGCAGAACTTGGTGGTGGTGATAAAACAAAACTCAATGCTTATCTTGATGTAGCCGATAAAGGCTATGTTGCTTTTGCTAATGATGAAGTAAAAGCAGCTCTTGCTGATGCAGGTCTTAATTACCATCCTGCAATTATCAAGATGTTTCATAGAATAGGTGAACTTGTTGGTGATGATAAAATTTATCAAACAAAAGCACCATCAGGAACAAATGATGTAGCTGATATTCTATACGGAAATGGTAATTAAAGAACTTAGAAATAGAATTGATTGTAAAGAGAAGGAGAAAAAATTATGGCAACAATCGGACAAAATTATTTAACATTGAAAGACATGTATGCACAAATGGGTGCAGATGGTAAAGTTACAGCAGCTCTTATTGAATTATTCACAACTTCAAATGCTATCTTGGAAGATGCTATTGCTGTTGAATGTAATGAAGGAACTAACCATAAAACAACTGTTAGAAATGGTTTACCTGCACCTCAATTCAGACAGTTCTATCAAGGTGTTGAATGTTCAAAGGGTGATTATACTACCGTAACAGATACAACTGCTATGCTTGATGATTATGCTGAAATTGATAAAAAATTGGCAGATATTAACGGAAATACTGCACAATTTAGATTAAATGAAGCAGAAGCTCATATTCAAGGTATGAATAAAACAGTAAAAACAAATATTTTTTACGGTTCTAAAAATAAAAATGCTTCTGCATTTGATGGTTTAGCTGTTCGTTACAATAAACTTTCAAATAAAGAAGGTGAAGTTGGTTATCAAGTAATTAATGCAGGTGGAACAGGCAATGATAATACTTCAATTTACTTTGTAACTTGGGGTGATAGACATACTCATCTTTTATATCCAAAAGGTTCAAAAGCAGGTTTGCAAAGAACTGACAAAGGGCAAGTAACTGTTCAAGATGCTAACGGAAGAAATTATGAAGCATACAGAGATCACTTCTCTTGGGATTTAGGATTATCTGTTCGCAACTATCGTTCTTCTGCTCGTGTTGCAAATATTTCTATTGCAGGTCTTGAAGATGGTAGTATTGATATTCTCGACAAAATGATTGAAGCATATTATAGAATTGAAGAACATGCAACTAACGGAAAAACTGTTATATATGCTAATAACACAATCAGAACTTTCTTGCATAAACAAGCAATGAATAAAAAGAATGTGAACTTAACTATTGATGAAGCAGCAGGTAAACCTGTTGTTAAATTCTTAGGTATTCCTATTAAGCCATGTTCTGAAATATTGAATACGGAAGCAAAAGTTGCTTAATTAAACCATAAAGAGTTTTAGGTATTTCCTCTCTGAAATACCTATTTTTAAAAAGTAATAGAAAATTTATGAAAGGAAAATAAATTATGAGATTAGATAGTCAAGCGATATTTTCAGATGCTCAAAAAATCACAGCCGCTGCTGTATCAACTAATGTTGTAAAAATGGCAAGTACAGAAAACGGATTAACAGAAGTTGCTTTTGGTGCTCCTGTTCCTTTGCTTATTCAAGTTGTTGAAGATTTTGCAGGATTAACTTCATTAAAAGTTGAGGTTCAAACATCTGCAACAGAAAATTTTGCAAGTCCTAAAACTCTTGTTGCAGCAGAAGCTGTTCTTGCAGAATTGAAAGCAGGTTTTAAATTTCCTATTATTCAACTTCCAAAAGGAAATTTAGGATATATGAGAATTAAATATACTCCTACCGGAAGTGCAACAGCAGGTGCAATTACTGCAGGTGTTGTTGATGCAGTTGATAATTCTTATCAAGATATGTAATTGAAATTGGATGCAGGTTCAAAAGCCTGCATCCTTTTCGTGAGAAAGGAAAATTAAATGGAAGAACAGAATGTAAAAATAGAAATTGAAAAAGAAGAACCTAAACCGAAATTTGATAAGTGGGAAATAGAAAATGCTGTTAGAACTTTAATTGAAGCAGAAAAAATTAAAAATAATCAAGAATTAATGGCTTTTGTTGCTCCTGAACTTGATAAACAATGTAAAGCAACTAAAAGTGCTGCTGAAATTTTATACGGTGTAGGAAATAAGGAAGAAGGTGTACAATGTCAAAAATAGATTTAAGAGTAACAAAGTTAGCATTTTATAATGGTGGATTAGTATATCCTAATGAAATAATCAAAAATTATAAAGATGAAACAATTCCGTCATGGGCAACTTTAGCAAATGGCAATGGTGCTCCTGTTAAAAAAGATGAAACTCCTGAAGCAAATGTACCTGAAAAATGTAAGCCTTGTTATGCAGATGGTAAAACTCCATCTGATGCAGATTGTGCTGAATGTAAAGCAAAAGAAGCTGATGCTAATTCTGACAAAGAAGAAGATGAAGCAGAAGTTGTTGTAGCAGGTGATGGTGGTGTTCATGAAATTCCTGCTGATGAAACAGCAAAAGAAGGTAAAGCTCCTGTTGAACAAACAGAAGAAGCTCTTATGGAAGAATACAATGCTCTTTTAGATGAAGCAGTTGAAAAAAATATTCTTCTTGAAGATGCAGATAAAAAAACAATAGTAGAACAAATTGCAGAATTAAAAAAATTATTAGGTAAGGAATAATTATGTGTATTATTACAAGTACGGTTACAATAGGTGCATTATCAATAAGTGCTGCTGTTGCTAATACAATGCTTGCAGTTGGAGCTATTGCTGCAGTTACTTCAACTGTGCTTGGAACTGTTTCTTCTGTTCAGCAGGGGAAACAGCAACAAGCAATGTACAATTATCAGGCAAAAGTTGCAGAAGAAAATGCAAAGATAGCTAATAAAAATGCAGCAACAGAAAGACAGACCGGTATTGAAGAAGCAAGATTGCAAAGAATGAAAACTCTGCAAGCAGTCGGAAGTCAGCAAGCTGCTATGGCTGCTAATGGAATGGATGTTACTCAAGGAACATCTTTAGATATTATTGAAGATACTGCGGCTATGGGTGAATTGGATGCTTTGCAAATTCAGACAAATTATGAAAGAAAAGCACAATCTTATGAAGCTCAAGCAAATAATTTTAATAATCAGGCAAGTATGGATGTTATTGCAGGCAAGAATGCTTATACAGCAGGTCAAATAAAGGCTGTTCAAACGGGTTTGAATGGAGTTAGTAAAACTGTGGGTGTAGCTTCAAAATGGGTTGGTTTTGGTTCGTAAAGGAAATAAATTATGGCATATTCAAAAGTTGGTATATTTAATATGGCTTTGCATCATTTATCTATTACAGCTCCAATATCTGTAAATAGTATGGATAAAGATAGTAAAGCTATTATATTGAATAATTTTTATGAAACAGCAAGAGATGAGGTATTAAAGGCTTTTGATTGGGGTTTTGCTAGTGCATATAAAGATTTGACTTTATCGACAGAAAAATCGCCTAATCCTAAATATCCTTTTGTTTATGATTGCCCTAATGATTGTATTACAGCAAGAGCAATAATAGATACAGTTAAGGGTGATGAAAGAAAATTTGAGCCTTATATAAATTCAAACGGTGATAAATCATATCTTGCAGAAGTGGAATGTGCAAGATTGAGATACACAAAAAGAGTAGAAAAAGAAGTTTTGTTTGAACCTGAATTTGCATTAACACTCTCATATTATCTCGCAGCTCTTGCGGGTGAAACGATAACAGGGCAACAAAAGAAAGCTGATGCCTGTTTGCAAAAGTATGAATGGAAATTGAATAAAGCTAAACAGCTTAATGCTCAAGAAGGTGCAGCAGAAGATGAAGATAATTCTGAATATTATGATGTTAGGTAGGTTTAAATGGCAGGAACAAGATTAACACAAACAAGTTTTTCAAGGGGTGAATTAGCTCCTGCACTTTATATGAGAACAGAAATTGAACAGTATTCGCTAGGCTCAAAAGAAATAAAGAATGGTTTTATACATCAAGAAGGATGCGTTTCTAATCGTTCGGGTTTTGAGTTTATTGGTGAAGTAAAAAATAGCAATGATGAAACAAGGCTTATTCCGTTTCAATTTAATTCTGAACAAACATATATTATTGAAGCAGGTGATAAATATTTTAGATTTATTCAGGATGGTGGATATATCGTAAATGAGAATGATGAAATATATGAAATTGAAACTCCTTATGCAAAAGAGGATTTGGTAAATTTAAAAATTGTTCAGTCGGCAGATATTTTAACAATAACTCATATTGACTATACTCCACATGAACTTATCAGATATGATCATGATAATTGGGTATTAAAAGAAATTACAGTTAAGCCTTCTATTTCTGCTCCAACAGGGTTAAAAGCAACTTGGACAGGAAAAACTGATAGCAATACAAGGACTTATAGTTATATTGTTACTGCTGTTGATAAAGAAACAATGGAAGAAAGTGTGAGGTCTGCTGTTGCATCTGCAACAGGACACAGAGAAGCAAATTGGCTTTCAGGTGAATATATGACAATTACTTGGAATGCTGTTGAAGGTGCTGCTGAATATAATGTTTATAGAAATGTTAATGGTATATATGGATATATAGGAACTGCAGAAGGTACAAGTTTTACTGATGATAATATTGAACCTGATTTAAAAGAAGCTGCACCTATATTTGAAAATCCGTTTGAAAATAATAATAACCCGACTTGTGCAACTTATTTTCAACAAAGAAAAATTTATGCAGGCAGCAATAATAATCCTCAGACATTTTGGGCTTCGCAGCTTGCTACTTCTAATAACTTTAATATTTCAAGACCTTTAATAGCATCAGATGCTATAACTCAAGCTCTTGCAGATAGAGAAGTAAATGAAATTAGGCATCTTGTAGGACTTAATCATTTAATAGCATTAACATCAAATACTGAATATAGAATAAATGGTTCTGATGGAGTTTTTCAAGCTAATCCTTCACCTGTTGCAACTGTTCAATCCAATTTTGGTTCTTCTCATGTTCAACCGATTATATCAGGTAATATGATTATATTTGTTCAATCAGGTGGATCTGTCCTTCGTGATTTGGGTTATGATTATCTTTCTGATAGTTATAACGGAGCTGAACTTTCATTATTTGCAAGCCATTTATTTGAGGGAAAAACAGTTAAATATATGGCTTATGCAAAAGAACCATATAGGCTTATTTGGATTGTATTTTCTGATGGAACTTGTGCTTGTTTGACATATAATAAAACTCAAAAAATTTGTGGTTGGACTAGAACAGTTACTGATGGATTTTTTGAGAGTGTTGCTGCAGTTCGTGAAGGTCAGGAAGATGTTGCATATTTTATAATAAGAAGATATATAAAACCTATTTATCAAGGCAACTATGAGCTAAATGACAGCAGATTAAATTCATCTGGAATTATGACATACTGTTATCAATGTGGTGAAAATAAATATTATTCTGATAGAGTTTTGGAAATTAATGCAAAGGTTTATTCAGATATTGAATTGAATAATTTTATCGGAAATGTGAATGTTTTAAATTCTGCAGAAAATAATATTACGATAGGTGGAATTTTAAAAAGATATATCGAAAGAACAAAGAAAAGAATTATATCAAAAGTTCAGGATGGTTTTTTTGTTGATGCAGGTTTATCTGCAAAATTCGGAAAAGAAGTAAATGTTATTTCAGGTTTAAATCATTTAGCAGGCAAAACAGTAATTGCTCTTTCAAATGGTGGTGTAATTGAAAATTTAAAAGTTTCAGATGATGGAAAGGTTTACCTGCCTATAAAAGTTAATGAAATAACAATAGGATTACCTTTTGAGTTTAAATTAGAAACATTAAATATTGAAGGTGAAAATACTCAAGGTTTGAAAAAAATTATCAACAATGTTTGTATAAATATTTCAAATTCAAGAGAAGAATTTTTTGTTGGTGGTTCAGAAAATTTGTATGTAGAAACATATAGAAGTATAGAAAGTGTCAATGATAGTAATAAGTTGTTTTCAACAAATGTATCTGCTACTCCTATAAATTCACCTACTTCTAACGCAACAATTATTGTGATGCAAAATAAACCATTACCTTTAACAATTCTTTCGCTTAGTGCAATGTTTAGTATTGAAGATATTTCAGATGTTCAATGAGGTTAATATGAAAAGCAGAGCAAAAAATTTAATTATCAAAAGTAATAATGTAAAAGGAAAAGCTAGAACTATAAAAATTAAATTAGCAGGTGGTGAAGATGTACGAGAAAAAAAAGAATGAAAAAGATATTCTTTATATTCTTGAGCATTTAAGATCGGAAGATAAACATGAAGCAATAGTTCAAAAAGGTGAAAATTTTAAAGAAATTATTTTAAAAGAAATAATGGATTGCAAAACTAGAACATATTTAGGATGCAAAAAATCTGATGATACTCCGGTTTGTATTGGTGGTTATACTGATACTCAAGAAAAAGGTGTTGGAATTGTTTGGTTATTATCAACTCCGGAAATAGAAAAAAATAAAAATTGTTTGTTAAGACACATAATTAAATCGTTTGAAGAAATTGATGAAAAATATTGGCTAACTTGCAATATTTTATATTCTGAAAATAGATTTGCAAAAAAATGGTTAAAAAAATTAGGTTTTAAATTTGATAATCCTAAACCTGATGGTATTAATGTTCCTGATGGTTTTGAATTTTTTTACAGGATTAGAGAAACAAGAGGACTTGGAACTTAAAAATTTTATAAGGAAAGGTAAATAAATATGGTGAGAATACCACAATATAATAGAAGTGTTAATCCTCAAAATACTCCTCAAGGTTATTTGAAAGATAATGCTAATCCAATTGCGTTTGGGGTTGGTGTATCTCAAGCTATGGGTGAAGCTGCTGATAGTATCGGCAGGGTTGGTGAAGGAATATTAGGCTTAAAAGAACAATATGATAAAACAAAAGTTCTTGAAATCAGCAATATGCTTGATAAGTATGTAAATGATACTCTCAATGATAAAGATAAAGGGTATTTATACAAAACAGGCAAAGATGCTATGGGTAAATCCCCTGAAATAATGGATGGATATGATAAATATTCTGATGAACTAATTTCAAAAGCAGGATTATGGGGAGCACAGCAGGCATATATCAGGGATATTGCAGCAAGGAAAAGAATTAATTTAGAAAAATATTCAGAAGCTCATGATAAAGAAGAAACCGATAAATGGCAAGATAATGTATATAATGATGCACTTACTAATGTTTACAGTAAAGCAATAAACGGAAGAAATAATCCTCTTGATATTGAAAAATATAAAAAAGATGGTTTTACCATTCTTGATAATTATGCAATTATAAAAGGTTGGGATAAAGATCCTGAAACTTTAAATATAAAGAAAAAAGAGTATGAAAATAATTTTCATGCTCAAATTCTTGATGCTTATTTGGCAGAAGGTTCTTTATTGGCAACAGAATATTTTAAAAAACATAAGGATAGTTTTAATCCTGATGTCAGAAATAAATATCTTCAAAGAATACACAATCAGGAAATAGATTATAAAGCAAGAGCAACTGCCGCAACTTTAACAACAAAAACTCCCGAAGAAGCATATAAATATATTGATAATATTAAAAATATTGAAGAAAGAAATGCTACTGAAACGGAATACAATAGGCTATTAAGACATCAAGAAGTTATTCAAAGAGAAAATGATGTTAAAGCAAGTAATGAAATAATGCAGAAAATTTATGCTGCTTATGATAGTGGTGGTGATATTTCTTCAATAATGAGAGAAGTAAATACCTCTAATATGTCATTAGAGCAAAAGGAAAAGATTTATAAAAATCTTAAAACTATGCAAGAGCTTGAGGGAGTTGGTAATAATTGGGCAGATTATAATATTCTGCTTGATATGGCAGCTTATAACAATGAAGAATTTAAAAATATTAATCCTGCAAATTATAGTTTAACAAAAGAACAATATAACAAAATTGTTGAAATGCAAAGAAAAGCAGGTGCGAAAGAATACACTCCTGAAGTTGAAATGAGAAAAGCTATTGGTGCTTTAACAGGATTTGCACCTCAAACATCTAACGGTTTAAAAATGAATGAGTATAAAGATGAAGTTGTCAGATTTCTTTCAAAGGTTGAAAGGATGCAGGGTGAAGCATTTAATTTTAAAGATACAAAACAACTTGATGCTATTATGGCAGGGTTTAATTACAAGGATGAAACTGCAACAAATAAGAACATAGATGAAACCAAAGAATTATTTGCAAGGGCAAAAAAACATGGTGAAGTATATGATTTGATGGCTAGAGAATATATGTTATTCAAAGGTCAGAATAAAAGAGAGCCTAGTCCTGATGAAATATATGAAATGGCAAAAAGGTCATATAACACTATTGAAAGACAATGGAAAGAAAGAGATATGGGAAAACTCAATCAGGCTCAAGGTGTTTATAAAAATGTTTCATCTACAATTCCTAAAAAGGGTGAAACAAAAATTCTTACATATTATGCAGATACAAGAATACCTCAAATATCAAGAGAAATTGGCATTCCGTTAAAAGTTACATCAAGATACAGAGCAGGTGATGCAGGCGGACATGGAAAGGGCAGAAAATGTGATGTTGGTATGGCAGAACTTAATGTAGCTCAAAGATGTAAGGTTTTTGAAAAAATGTTATCTGAACCTGCAATAGCTTCAATAGGAACATCAGATCCGGTATTACTGAAAAGATACAACAGTCCTGCTAATCCTAAAATAAGAGATTTGAGAAATTATGATGCTAATTATAAAAAAACGCATCCAAAAGAAAATATGAACCATGTCAATCATATTGATATATCTTTTGATACAAGATATGGTGGCACTCAACAAGGGAAATAACGGTAAAGAAAATAACAAAAGGAAGAAATAATATATGTTTAATACAGTACCTAATACAAGCGGAAATCCTATATTCAGCAGCTATTCTGTAAGAGATGCTAAATATACGGATAATATGGATGATTATGTAAAAGCTCCTAATGATATTTATATTGAGGAACAGCAAAATAAAAAAAATACAACTCCTAAAAATATTAATCAGCAGGCATTAAAAGATGTTCCTGATATGCCTGAATTTTTAAAAGAGGAATATGATGAAGTTTATAAAACTCCTGAATGGTATAGAAAATTAAATGTTGTTTCACCTTCTGAAATAGAAGAATGGAAAAATAAAGGTGGAATGGGTATTGCGGAAGCATGGGAAAGAAATAACAAATGGAAGTCTTTCGCTCCTTATGTAAATACTACAAAAGATGCAGCAGATGCAATAACTGTTTCTGTTCTTTTGAATAGAGCTAAAAAAGGTGAAGAATTAACTTATGAGCAACAGGAAAAACTTGTTGATTATCTGAGAGATATGAAAGAACTTGAAGTGCGTGGTTTTACTTTTGGTGGCGGAACTGTAAATGCAATTCTTTCTACTATTCCATATCTTGAAGAATTTGGTATAGGTCTTGCAGCAACAACCGAAGCTGTTGGTTTTGCATCTCTAGCTAAAACATTATCTACAATAGGTGCAAAAAAAGCAGCAAGAAAAGCTGTTGAAGCTGAATTAAAAAAAGCTGCAATTAAATCTGCTGCACCTGCTGCTGTTAAAACAACTGTTCCTCTTTCAACTGCAAAAAAGATTTATAAAGATACTTTGATTAATACTACGGGTGCTAAAGCACTTGCTAATGTTGGTGTTAAAGAAGGTTTAAAAGAAACAGCAAAAGCATTGCCTTCTGCTGTCGCTTCGTCTGCAAAATTTGGATTGACAAAAATGCCGCATACTTTTGTTGGTGGTATTGCAGATAGACAAATAGCAACAGGGATATATGTTACAGATTTGGGTGATGCAGTTTTTACATCCTCTGAACATCCTGCTCTATCAATTATGAAATCTTTAGGTGATAGTACATTTGAAGCATTAACCGAAACAGCAGGATGGAGTTTTTCCCCAGTTGCAAATTATTTTGCAAAACCTGTTCAAAAAGTATTGCCTAAAAAATTTTTTACAGAATTTGATAAACTTGTTTCAAGTCGTTATGGCATGGCAGCTTCTAATGCTTTAAAAAAATATGGCTATGATGGTGTAATTGAGGAAATGGGTGAAGAAGTTCTCAATCGCTTTTTATGTCAAGTTTTTGGTTTAAATGGTCTTGATGAATATAATTTTGATGGATTTATGAATAATGTTTTGTATGCAGACAATCCTTCTCAATGGGGGCAAGAAGCATTGTCTTTTGCTGCGGTTGGTGGAGCAGGTCATATTGTTGCAGGTACGGGTTCAAAAGTATCTGATGAATGGAAGAAAAAACAGTATGAAAAAGATGTTGCAAAATTAACAGATAGAGCAAACAGATATATTCAATCGCCTGAACAGTTTTATTTAGATCAAGGTCTTATTAAGATTAACGGATCTCAATCATTAGCAGAACAGAGATTGAGAGATATTTGGTCCAGTCAAAATGTGGATAAAAGTCTGCAAGATGATATTCTGAAAAACATGTCTGAAAATGAAATAAGGACAGAATTAAAAAAGACTATTGAAGAAAATAAAAATAATGAAACTCCTGAAACAGCAGCTAAAAGAATTGAAAATGACTTAACAAAAAAATTCATGGATAATAAAACTTTTGCAAAAGAAAAAGATGCAAAGACTGTTGCTGCATTATTTGCTGCACCATTACAAAAATTAAGCGAAACAACAGGGATTTCTTTAGATGAAATTATGCAAGAGGAAATGCCTGAAATACAAAGAGAAGCAGAAGCTGCTGCAAAAGAAAATGGCAGATATATTCAGACTGATGGAAGGATTGAAGAATTATTTGATACATTAAACAATTTGCCTGATGATTTTTCTGACGAAAATTATATTGCTCAAGTTATGGATGAGATTGATATTCTTTCAAAAATTCGTGATGGGCTATTGGAGCAAGAAGATTATGATAAAGTAAAAACATTTATTTCTGCTCTTGAATATGCAGAGCATACAGAGTTCGCAAATGAGTTAAGAGAATTAATCTATAATCAAACAGGACAATTATTTCAATCATTTGATATTGATAAGAACTTAAAAGAAAATTTTGATATGTCTGCTGATAATCTTGTTGAAATGATAAAAGCAGATATTGAAAATATTTTGCAAGAAGCTGATGTTACTCCTGAAGAATTTAATATGGAAGATTTAAGAGTTTATGGTTCTTATACAACAGGTAAAAATAAAGAAACATCAGATTTAGATTTTATTCTTCAATATTCAGGTAGCATGAGAGAAGATGATGCTTTTAATATGCTTCATTATGATAATCTTACTATTGAAGATAAAAACGGCAGAACTGTTAATATAGACATAAATCCTATCAATAGAGAATTATCAGGAACTATTGATGAGCATTTAGGTAAAAGTTATTTTCAATCAGTTGAAACAGCAGGAGCAAAAGGTTCTGTTGAAATTTCTGCTGCAAAAAAAGAGTGGGAAGAAAAAGGAACTGAAAGTAAATATTTTAAAAAATGGTTTGGTGACAGTAAAGTTGTTGATGAAGATAATAAACCGCTTATTGTTTATCATGGAACAACTGCAAATAATATTGAAATCTTTGAACCTAATAACGCAAGTACAGATTTAGACTATCCGGAAGCAATTTATTTTTCAGACAGTATAAATATTGCAAAAACTTATGGTGATACATACCATAGAAATCCAATGCAAGTATATTTAAAAATGGAAAATCCTCTTGAAATTGATGCTAAAGGGCAAACTTATAATGATTTTTATGATGAATTAAAAAGAGAATTAAAATATGCGGTTACAAACTATGATGGTGTAATTGTTAGAAATATTCGTGATGATTGGGCTCAAATTGATGGTGGAGAAGTAGCAACTACATATATTGCTTTTAAATCGGAGCAAATAAAAGCGGTCAATAATTGGGGAACTTTTGATACAGAAAATCCGAATATTTACTATCAATCGGCTTATCATGGCACTCCGCATAATTTTGATGAATTTTCTACCGATTACATAGGAAATGGGGAAGGTGCACAAGCTCATGGTTGGGGTTTGTATTTTGCAGGCAATAAGAATGTATCAGAAGGTTATAGGCAAAAGTTATTGCTTAATGGTTCTTTTGGTACAAAATACGATATAAAAATAAACGGAAAACCTGCTGATGCAGGAATAAGAAGCTATATAATAAACAATTTCAGTACAAGAGCTATTAACAATATAATGGAAAATCCTGCATCATTTAATGAAGAAATAAAAGATTATGTTGAAGCAATAAAATTAGATATTGAAAGAAGTGATAAATGGCTTCAAACTTGGAGAGATGCTATTGATTTCATTGAGAAAAATCCTAAAATTTCAATAACAGAATTTAACAAAAACATCAAAAAAGAAGATGCATATCGCTTCAAATATATAATTCAGGATGCAAAAAATAAAGCAAAAGAAGAAGGAAGAAAAACAACTGTAAAAGATATTCAAGCTGCAACAAAAGAATTTTTGCAGCCTCATCAAGAGCGTATTGATAAAGAAAGAGAACAACTTAAAAAACTTTCTGAAATTAAAAATCTTGAAATTAAACAATCAGAAGGGCAGCTCTTTGAGGTTGATATTCCAGATGATGATGTGTTAATTGATGAGCAGAAAGACTATAAAGAACAACCAGAAAAAGTTAAAAATGCTCTGATAGAACTTGTTGAAAGCGAAGTTAATGCTCCAAACTACCTGAGATATAATCTGCCAAAAAATGAGAATATAAATATGGATGGCAGACAAATTTACAATATGCTTTCTCACTCATTGGGTGGAGATAAAAATGCAAGTGAAACTCTTAATAAATATGGCATTAAAGGTATTGTTTATAATGGGTTGCGAGATGGTAAATGTTATGTAGTATTTGATGACAAAGCTGTCAAGGTTCTTGAAAAATATTATCAATTTGCAGGGGAAGGCTCTGGAACTGCTGATAAACACTCATTGCTAAATGCAAAAAAAATGCTTGCGAATGGAGAAGATGCCGAATATGTAAGAAAAAAAACAGGATGGTTCAAAGGTGTTGATGGTAAATTTAGATATGAAATATCTGATAGAGATGCAACTGTTAATACTGAAAGTATCAAAAAGGCAAGACAGGATGAAATTGATTGGGTTAAATTAAATATTGATGACTATAATACCAGAATGAGTGATTTGGTCAAAAGACATGATGCAAAAGAAATTGATGATAAAGATTTCAGAGAACAGTATGACAGCTTAATGAACAGAAAACTTGAAGAAGTTGATAATCTGAAATACTATGAAACAAAAGGTTATGCTGCTCGCTTGCATGATATATTAGACCATGAAAAACTTTATGCTGCTTATCCTTCATTGAGAAATGTAAGAGTGGAATTTAGACCACATGCAGGCAGTATTATGGGAACATATTCAGATGCAAGAAATGAAATCTCACTTGATTTAACTCTGTTATATAGCAAAGGTGATGATCTCAAAGAAACATTGATGCATGAAATACAGCATTTTATCCAACACAAAGAAAATTTTGCTGTTGGCGGAAATGTTAAAAATATTGAGATTATTCTTGCTGATGCAAAAGATGCAATTGAAAACAGTGCTGCAAGTAAAGACTATGACAATGTAATGAAAGAGTATAGTATTGTTAATAACTTACTTTTAATCAGGGCAATACAAGATAATCCTGAAAAAATTACAAAATCTTATTGGTGGATGCAGCAGGGAAAAGGTTGGTATGCTCCTCGTAAAACCAGAAAAAAAGAAAGAGCAAAGTATATCAATGAGTGCTGTCAAGAGTTTATTGATTATAGTATTCAAAAGCACAAAGATAACAAAACTTTTGAAGGATATAAAAATTATTCAAAAAAAGATACTGCTGAATTAAAAAAAGTGGCAAGAAGATTAGACTATAAGGCAGGCAAAATTTTAGATAAATTATCTCCGTCTTATAGACATCTTGGTAAAATTGAAAGTGCATTGCAGCAATTAAAATCTTTTGAAGTCAATACATTTGACCTTTACAGAAGGTTATCTGGGGAAACAGAAGCCAGAAATACTTCTAATAGAATGAATTTGTCTGATGAAGAAAGAATGGAAAAATCGCCATCTGAAACATCTGATGTAGCTGCAACAGATCAGCTTGTTGTGTTTGATGATGGAACTATGGCATATTCTGAAAGTGATATGTCAGATGATGTAATTCAGGGTAATATGCTTTTTGATAATGTTACTCCTCGTAAATTAAGAAACATGAATATTAAAGGTGCGTTTGTACCTGCTGAAAATTTAATTGAGTTATTTAAGAATGCTGATGAAAGTACAATCATTCATGAGTTTGCTCATTGGTGGCTAACTCGTTTAGAAAAATATGCAAAAGATAATGAAGAACTTGCTCTTGATTTGGCAGAAGTTAGAAAATTCTTAAAAAATAATGGTGAAAAATTTACAACAGAACAGCATGAAAAATTTGCAGTAGGGTTTGAAGCATATATCAGAAATGGTTCTGCAAGAAGTAACCGATTAAAAAGAATTTTTGAAGATTTCAAAAATGCTCTTATTCAGATTTATGACAGCATCAAACAGCTTGTATATACAGAAGATGGAACTCAATATTCATTCTCGGAAGATGATGTTGCTCATCTTGAAAAACTGTTTGAAAGATTATTGACTACTGAAAATGAAAGAATAAGAAAAACTGTATTTGATAGATGTGATGATATTAATGAAAAAATTAAAGAAATAAAATCTCGTCAAGAAGAAGAAATGAAAGAACTTGATGAGATTTGGAAGGATAATATTGCCGCAAATAACAGAGCTTCTGATAAGAAAAGAAAAGTAGAAGAATATCTTGAAATGGCAGAAACTGCAGTTGCTCGTGTTCCAAAAGAAGTAAGGGAAATGAAGCAAAGATATAAAGATGTTACTTTGAGTATTCTTGAAGTCGCAACAGGATACAAACGTCAATTTATTGCTAATCCTCGTAACTGGGAAAAGGTTCAAGAGAAATTTGAAGCTACTGATAATATAACAGCTTCTGATGGATTTCATCCAGAATGGGCTGAATTTTATAATGATACAGGAGTTAGTTATGATAATCAAGAAATTGATGGTGATTATAAATTAGCAGAACAGGCTTTTGAGGTTCTGACTGATGGAACATATAATTTTAATAATATTGATGAAGATGAGATTGGTGATTTCTATGGTAAGTTTGAATATTTATATAACAAAGTTCAATCTTTAAAAGGTGAAGAAAAAACTACAGCTCTTGAAGCACTATATTCATTATTTGACAATATGCCTTCAATGCCTGATGAGGTTGTTGCTGATTTAGTTGAAAGATTAGGAAAAGTTGAAGATGATTATAATGAAGGACAAAAAGAAGATTTTAACAGAAAAAGATATCCTAATATTCCTGTTGTTCAGCAGCTTCAATTTTATGTAACTAATAAATTGAGCGAATTGAGAATATATGAACCTAATGTTAGATATAAAGTTAGGATTAGTAAATCTCATAGCTTATATAAAGCAATTAAGCACGCAACTTCTGTAAATGCTACAAAAAGAATAGTAAGAAAAATAAATGAGTATGTCATTTCAGATTTAGAAAATCAAGCAAAAAATATTTTACATAAAGAAATACAAAAACAAATTAGAGTAAATTCTAAACTTGTTAAGGTCGGAACTTTATCTAAAGGAAAATTTGATTGGAAAACTAATACTGTATTTGCAGAGCTTGCAGAAATAAATAAATTAAAACCTAAAGAAGCCTTTAAAGAATATGGTGCAATTATTGAACTTGATAAAGCTGCAGCAGGTGAGGAAAGAGAAAATAATGATGAAAACCCTCTTTCAGTTCCGGAACTTAAAACTGATTTTCAAAGTAATTTAAAAAGAAAATTTTTAGAATATCGTTCAAGTAAAGTAAATGATTTAAACTTGGCTGCAACTCGTTCTTTGCTTGAGGATATTATGACATTAAAATTTGAAGGTCGTAGAGCTAAAGATGCAGAAGAACTTGAAAAGCAGCTTCAAAGAGATAATATGAAAACTGATTTAGCAATGAGAGTTAGAAGTATTAAGGGCAATAATGCTGCTAAAAATATTGCAAAATTTATTATGGGTGAAACAGGTTTAACTTCTGAAAAAACTTTAGTAAACTGGGAAACAGCTTTGAATGCTTTATTCGGAAAAGAAGTTGCTCAAAGATATTCTTTATTAAAATTGGAAAGTGATGCAGAAGTTTATGCGTACAAACATTATGCTGATTTCTGTCAAAAGGCTATGGATATTTATGGCTTGAATAATCCTATAAGTGCAAAAGAAAAATTTATTGATAAATTTAATAGGTTTGTTGATTTCGGAAATATTCAGCCTTTTGTAAAATTGATGCAGGAATATGAAGAAGAAGTTTATAACTTTAAGGAAGTAACATACTCAAAAGAAACAGGTCAATTTATCGAAACAGGGGTATTGTTATCAAGAGCTGAAATAATAACTCTGTATGCTTGGTCTATGAATGAAGAACTTGAACAAAGATTATTTACTCAATATGGATTGCATCAGGTTGAGTATATGTTCAATGAAGTGTTATCTGATGAAGATAAGCAGTTAGCTTGGCTTTTAATTGATACTTGCGAAAGTATGTATGATGAAAATAATGAAGTATTTATTAGGACAATGGGATTATCGCTTCCTAAAGTACAAAATTATTTTCCTTCAAAAACTGTTCGTGTCGGATCTGAAATTGATATGCTTCATGAAAATGTTGTTCGTTCAAGCAATCCTTCTTTTATTAAACAAAGAAAGACTTGCAAAAGAATTAAAATGAAGCCTGAACAGCCTTTATCAATATTAGTTCCACATATTAATAAAACGGCAAGATATGTAATTCTTTCTGAAAGATTAAATTATTTGAATGCAATATTTAAAGATGCAACAGTAAGGGCTGCTATAAAAGAAGTATTTGATGGGGTAAATATGCCTTTATCAAATGTCGGTGAAAAACTGAAAGGAAAGAGAGGAAAACAAAAAAGAACTGTCGGGGATAGAATACACGATACATTATTAAATCAATTAGGAGCATCAACTTTTGAAAATTATGTTCGTGGTTTGAATGTCGGTAAATCATGGGCAGATGCACTTGCTACAAATTACATAACATCTCGTATTGGTGGAAATTTTAAAGTTATGTTTGGTCAATTAACTTCTGTAATAAACTATGCTGAAAAAATGCCGTTGGGATTATGGAGTAAAGGTTTTACGGAAAATCTTAAAAAGCCTAAAGAAACTTTTAAATTTATGATGGAAAATTGTGATTATTTGAAAGCAAGACTTGCAGGGAATTCCATGAATGAAATCATGACAAAGATTACAGATGAAAGTGATAGGTTTAGAACTTTAAGAAACTTCTGCTCAACAAACACAAAATACGGTGATATTCTTGCTATATGTTTCGGTGGTAAACCTTACATAGATTATTTAATGAAACAAGGTATGTCAAAAGAAGAAGCCTTTGATAAATTTGTTGAAGATACATTGAGAGCACAGCAATCAGGTCATAATTCTGCAACTTCTATATGGCAGAAGAAAATGTCTGAAAATTTCTTTACTCGTATGATGTTTGCATTTAACAATACATCTTTACAGTACGAAAGAAAATTTCTTGATGCACTTGCTTCAAGAGCAAGAGGTGATATTTCTCAAAAGGATATGATAAAAGCAATTTTAATTTATAAAGTCTTTAATCCTATAATATTCACTTCTTTCTTGGGCAATCTTTCTCTGATGCAGTTGATAGGTTCGCTTATGAGAGGGGATGATGATGATACTCTTGCAAGATTTGGAATTGATGTAGGTTCTGCCGTTGTATTTTCTAATATGGGTGCTTATGGTTTTGCAGGTATGGGGATTACAACTGCATTAAGATTTTTAATGACATTGATTGATAAGGATGAATATAAACCATTCTTAAAAGCAGTACCGATTATTTCAGATATAGAAGAAATCGGAAAAGAGTTGATACTTAAAAATGAAGTATCTTTTGCTGATTGGGTTGATGCTATGGCATTAATAACGGATGATGCAACTGGAGTTCCGGCAACAAGATTAGTAAATACGGCAGGTGGTATTGGTGATGCTGTAAAAGGCAATATCTTTACTGGTTTGTTGAGAATGTTTGGATATGGTAAATATCGTGCAAATGTTGCTGCAACAGGTAAGCCGCCTGAAAAGAAAAAATAAGCAGAGAGTAATAATTAAAAAGAAAAGGAGTAGAAAATGATACCTGACAAAAATCCATACAATAACTGGAGCGGAAACGGAAGTACAACAACTTTTGATTTTGATTTTTATATCGAAGATGAAACACAGCTTGCGGTATATCATACAAATTCAAAAGGGGTTCAAACATTATTAAAATTTGGAACTGATTATTCAATTAATGAACTAAAAAATGAAAACGGGAGTTTTATAAACTTTCCTGTAAATGGTTCATCTTATGATGTTTTGGGTGAGGATGAAGTTATTTCTTTATGCTTAACTTTGCCTATTGCTCAAGAAAATCCTTATGGTAAATCAAGCTATTTAGATCTTGAAACATTGGAATATTCTCTCGATTATTTAACTAGAATTTGTCAAATTATAAGCAGGCAAATGGAAAGGTCTGTAAAAACTCAAGAAGGTTCTTCACAGTCCGCTGATGAGCTCATTGAAGCATTACAGGAAGCTCAAGTTAATGCAGCAGCTTCTGCATCTGATGCTGCAAGTTCTGCAAGTGCCGCAAACGCATCAGCAATTTCAGCAGGTGAAGAAGCAACTATTGCAACTCAACAAGCAGCAATAGTTGAAGAAACATATAATACTGCTATGAATGATATAGCTACATCAAGGCAGACGGCAATTAATGATATTGAAACATCTCAAGCCGTTGCAGCTAGTGAAATTGCATCAGGCAGAGAAAATATTGCATCAGATTTGAATAGTGCAAGAAGTGATATTAATGCAGATTTAACTAATGCTGAAAATAATATAAATAGTATTTATACTGCAAATAGTGATAAATTAAAATCTGAATATAATTCATATACAAGCAATCTTGGTAATGAGTATCAGGCAATAATGAAGGCTTATGATAGATTATATAAAGGAGTGGATTTAGAAGTAAAATTTGCAAGTGAGATTGCTACTTATGGAAATGTGTATGCTTGGCTTGAAGCAAGAAAAAATGCAGGCAATTATGATGGTATTCATATTGGGGATTATTTCCATACCTCATTAAAAGCAGGTACTATTGCAGGTTATTCAATTCCTGCTCAAAATTTCAAATGTAGAATTATTGGTTTAAATACCTATAAATCATGTGCAGATACGAATATTGGTAATATGATTTATATTTCAACAGATGAAGTTATTGATACTCCTATTAAATGGAACCCAACAGATAATAATAATGGTACAAATAATATAAAAAGTCCTTGGTTAGCATCAGCAATATATGCAATCTTAAATGGGGTGAATAATTATGATGCTTCAAGTGGTTATAACAAAGTTGCTCATGGTGCTAATGGCGGTGCCGGTATTATCAGCTTATTACCGTCAGAGCTTCAAGCAGTTTTAAAACAGAAAAGAAACATATTAGATGAAAGATATTCTGCTAGTGGCTTGCTTACAGGTGGCTCAGGATGGAGTTGGGCAGATATGGGTAAACTTTGGTTACCTAATGAAATAGAAGTTTATGGATGTGGTATTAGAAGCAATCTTTGTCTAACATCAGGATTTTGGTTTCCTGAAGCAGGCTTATCTATTCAGTTCCCATGGTTTGCAAATAACTGTGAAAATAGGATTAAAAGAAATTCTTCAAATGGTCGCTGCATCTGGTGGCTTTCTTCCGTTGCTTCTAGCATTTCCACTTATGTGTGTTATGTGTCCGGCCGTGGTTATGCCGACTACTTTCTTGCTACTCGTGCTACCATTTATGCTCCCCTCTGCTTCTGTATTTAATCTTCTAATATCTTGTATCGGACACTTCTTGTGTCCGATACTTTGAAAGGAAAATAAAATGAGTTCAGTACATAAAAGATTAAGAAAAGAAACAGAGCTTCAATTTATGCAAACGGCTTGGGGATTACAATTTGAATTAACAAGGTTTGTAATGCGTGAGAAAAATTTACCAAAGAAGTGGAGATTAGTTTTAGGTTGCCCAATGGTTGAAAAGGTTGATGAGCTTGTTGATAATTTAACTTATGCAAATTGCATTTATCCAATAAATATTTCAGATGTAGAACTTCGTGAAAAATATCAACAGAGAGCAGTTGCAAATTGTTGGCAGCTTCATAATAAACTTGTAAGAATGATAGAATGTGTTGAAACGGTAAAAATTGAAAATATGGAAAATATAATAAATCTTTTGAGTGATGCAGAAAATTTAATAAAGAAATGGAAAAAATCCGATAGAGAAAGATATAAAAAGTTATTCGCTGATAAGTAGGCTGCAACTGGTGGCTTTCTTCCGTTGCTTCTAACAATTCCACTAATGTGTGTAATGTGAACAACAATGGTAATGCCAACAACAATCTTGCTACTAATGCTACCATTTATGCTCCCCTCTGATTTTTTGTTTGCTCGACTTAGTAAGAGAAATCTGAAAACAATGCAATTTACAAAGAAGGAGCGAATGACTTTCAGCCTTCAAGGCTGTAAATAAGCACCTTGATATAATACAGGTGTTCGCCATCAAAAGATGTGCATAGCAAACGAATTGTGCATTATAGTTTGTTTTATGCCTGATTATTATGCAGTTACAGGTAATGCTCATGTCCTTTACTGTACGGGGTGTATATGTCAAGAAGAAGTAAAAGAAGGGAAAGAAGAAATTTAAAAAGAGCTGAAAGAAAAGAGAGATTAAAGAAATATAATGATTTTGAACAGGTCGCAAGTTTGAAATCCTTGTATAATGCAGCTAGAAAAGCAAGTAATGGGGTTAAGTGGAAAGCATCAGTACAAAGATATTTATTGAGTATTTTATTTAGAATAAGCAGAACAAGAAAAGATTTATTAAGTGGTAAGGATATAAGGCAAGGCTTTATTGAATTTGATTTGTGTGAGAGAGGAAAAACACGACATATTAAAAGTGTTCACTTTTCCGAAAGAGTTGTTCAAAAATCAATATGTTCCAATGCACTTTATCCGGTTCTTACGAGTAATCTTATTTATGATAACTGTGCAAGTCAAAAGGGCAAGGGAACTCATTTTGCAGCAAAAAGATTAGAGAAGCATTTAAGATGTTTTTTAAAACGATATGGTAGAACTGGTTATATTTTACTGATAGATTTTAAAGGATATTTTGAAAGCATTCCTCATGATATTGTAAAAATAAATTACAGAAAATTTTTCACAGATGAAAAGCTGTTAAAACTTGCTGATGATTTTGTTGATGCTTTTGGTGAAATAGGGTTAGGATTAGGTTCTGAAACTTCTCAAATAAATGCAATAGCTCATATTAATTATATAGATCATTATATCAAAGAATATAAAAGGTTGCATTGTTACGGAAGATATATGGATGATAGTTACATTATTCATCAGGATAAAAAATTTTTAGAGCAGCTTTTATGTGAGCTTGAAGTTTTATATCAGAGTTATGGAGTAACAGTAAACAAAAAGAAAACAAAGATTATTCCATTAAATAATAGTTTTTCTTATCTAAAAACAAGATATTGCATAACTAATAAAGGAAAGATAATTAAGAAGCCTGTTCGGGATAGTATTGTTAGGCAAAGAAAAAAGATGAAAAGACAGGCTGGACTTGTGGCAAAAGGTATAATAACTTCTGCTGATGTATTGGCAGGTTTAGTTTCTTGGATTGGTTCAATGATACACAGACATTCAAGAAAAACGGTTTTTAATATGAAAAAGTTATACGGAGAATTATTTGAAAAGGAGTAAAAAATGGAAGAAAAAAAACAGGCTAAAATTTTTGAATTGCAGAATTTAATTGCTCAATATAATTCGGGTGAAAGAGTAAATATAAATGCTGCTGAATATCCTCTATGGGTAAAACTTCTTGATATGCTTAATCAGGCTGATATAGAAGAAGATATATTTGAAGATTTTATTGATCATCCTTCTCATTATAAAATTGAAGATGGCAAAATTATATTTAATGAAAATTGGGAAGCCGATGAAATAAAAGCAAGGGAAGATGCTTTTAATCAATCATTCTTTAAAACATCTTTGGGTTATATCAGAAGGGAAGTTACAATGCAGAATGGAACAATAAAAACTTTCTTGACTGATATGCTCCCTCAACTTGTTTCAGGTTTCCCAATTCTTGCTTATGATAAACCTGATTTTGCAGAAGCTGTTAATATGATTGATTATCAAAAACAAGTATTTGTAACAGATGAATTTTTATTAGAATGTAAAAATCAGTTAATTATTGATTTCTATGGTTTTAATCCTACGGAGCAATAAGCTATGATTATTTCTGATTGCTGTAATAAAGTTTCTTTTGGTTACAGTAGTCCATTAAAAACTTTATTTAAGAAGGGGAAATTGCCAACAGTAACAAAAGGTTTCTATGGCGGAAATCTCACAAAAGATACTGTTTCGCTTGAACATTTAATTCCTCATTCGCAAGGCGGAAGAACAGAGTTATCTAATCTTGTTCTTGCAACAAAAGAAAATAATAACTTGCGTTCTAATTTGCCGATTAAAGACTTTATAAATATTGAACAGGTAAAAACATACCTAAAACAATTTCAAGGCATATTAACGGCTAATCTGAATGGGGAAATATACATAAAAAACATTATTAAAACATTGAGAAAAATGGGAGTAGAAATATGAAAAAATTTTTTAAAGTTATTACAGCACCTATTGTTTTGATTTTCAAAACATTAAATGGAGCAAGAGAATTTATAGAAGATAGAATTGCAGATGTTCTTGATTTGGTTCAGGAAAATGAAACCTTTGATGCAGTTGAAAAGAAAGTTATAAAAACAGGAATTAAAGCAGGAATAACTTATTTTTGCAATAGCTGTCCTTTGGATGATGAAAAAATTGATGCTATTTCTGAAACTATTGTTGAAAAAGGAATTAATAAAATTAATCCTGCAATTTCAAAACAATTAAGAAAGTGAGGTTGTATGTGCGTTGTGGATAGAGATTATTGCGGAATACCTTCTTGCGTGGTTAAAGGAAGGCAGGGTTTAGTAATTCATTTTAATAAGAGTATGCCTGAAATTTATTTGCAAGATAAAAGTTTAGTAGGTCTTGAGGGGAAAGAGCTTAAAAGAGCTTTAAATAAACCATTTTATGTAACGGATGATATAAATATTGTTGTTGAATATGAAGATAGAAAATATTATTTTACTATCGAAAAGGGTTATGATTGGAACGGTGCAAATGTTCCTGCTTTCGCTTGGGTAATAATAGGACAACAAAAAGAGCCTAGATTTAAACTTGCAAGTTGTGTTCATGATTATATGTGTGATCATAAGGAAGTAGTTGATTATAACAGGTATTTATCAACACTTATATTTGAAACATTGTGTGAATACTTTGGAAGATTTAATGATGTTAAAAGGTGGGCTATGTTTCATTCGGTAGATAATTTTCAGAAGTTTAAAGGGTGGAAGAAAGGGAAAGTAGAAAATGAATTATGAACTTATTGCAATTCTTATTACGGTTATTTTTCAGGCTTTATATGTCTGTTATAAATTAGGGCAAATGTCGGAAAAGCTGATTGATTTAGAAAAGAAACAAGATAAACATAATAATCTTATAGAAAGAATGGTTGTTGTTGAGCAGTCTGTAAAATCTGCTCACCATAGGATTGATGATATTAATGAGGGTTCGCATTATGAATAGAATTATTTTACATTGGACCGCAGGAACTAATCAGCCTTGTTCAACTGATTATGAACATTATCATTATTTAATAAATAAAGATGGTGTAATAATTAAAGGAAAATTTGCTCCTGAAGATAATTTGAATTGTAATGATGGGAAGTATGCTCAACATTGCGGCGGTGGTAATACCGGTTCAATAGGTATTTCAATGTGCGGAATGTATGTACCTAAAAATACAGATATTAAAGATACAAAATTTACATTGACAAAAATTCAATGTGAAGCAGCATTTAAACTTATTGCAGAATTATGCAAAAAATACAATATCAAAATAACTCCTCAAACAGTTTTAACTCATTATGAATTTGGACAGGCTCATCCAAAAACTTCCAGTTATGGAAAAATTGATATTATATATCTTCATGCCTATCCTGATATAACTAAAAATGAAATGGGGAATTTTATAAGATCTAAGGTCAGATGGTATTTTAGTAAATTGTAATTCTTCTTTTTGTTACCTTTCTGCCGTTGAAGCTCCTGCCTTATAGGTGGGAGCTTTTTGCTATGCAGCAATGAGTTTTTCAATTTTATGATATAAAATTTGGCATTCTTCATCTTCCATGATAGAAAAAATATTAGAGTGGGGTTCGGAAATAGAACCATTACCCGCCCCATTTTTAACATTTTTCCAATATTTTAGCTTATAAAATATTGGAAATAGTTCTATTTTAAGGGTTTCACCGTTATAGCTTAGGGTTCGGATGCAAGTTTGTATAATCTCTCTTTTTACTTCCGGCAGAGCTAATCTGAACAGTTCAGGTAATTGGTTGCAGAAGCTCATTATTAGGCTTAATCGGTTATATAATATCTTGCTTTTTTCCATGCGTTCTGTTAGTTTTATTTCTAATTTGTTGAGTTCGGATGCCCAATTAGACATCATGTCATTCCAATCTTTTTCAGTCATGCCATAAGGTAAATTTCCATCAAGTTTATCTGAATAACTTTTTTGGATGCGTGATTTGATTGTTTCAATTTTATTCTGCATCTCAACAGGACTTTCAAGACTATTTTCATAATCCTTAATAGCTTGCAATAATTCTCTTGCTTCGTTTTTCATAAGCTCGATTTCAGCAGGTGGAATATAAATATCATTCAGCATATCAATAAATACTTTTTCAAGTTCTTCCTGCTTAATTGCTTTACATCCGCAAGAACATCTATAATAAATATATTCGCCTGAATTGTGTGCCCCTCGTTTCATTTCGGCAGATAGGTTATGCTTTCCACAGCATTCACATTTAATCATGTTTGTATAAGGAAAATATATATTATGGGTTTTAGGTTTTTTATGTCCAAACATTGATTGAACCTGATAAAATAATTCTTTTGATATTAAAGGTTCATGTTTGCCCTCATAATAATTTCCTTTATAAACTACTGTGCCAATATAAAAACTGTTTTTTAACATCCATTCAAACTTTCTTGGCGGATATTTCTTGCCCGTTTTAGGATGTCTGAAACCATCATAATATAATGTATCACCTAATCTTTTTAATGAATAATTTCCCGTTGCATATAATTCAAATGCTCGCCTTATAAAAGGTGCTGTTGCTTCATCTATAACAATAATTTTTCTTTCATCAGGTAATGTGTAATTCAAATATCCTATTGGTGCTTTGCAAGGTCTTATGCCTTCTCTAGCTTTTTGTTCCATTCCCATAGATGTTCTTTGTGATATTTTTCTTCTTTCGTATAATGCTGTACCTTTTGTAATCCATCTTAACAGTTCGCCTTCAGGAGTATCTTCATTACATTCAGTAACTGATAAAGGTGAAACTTTACACTCGTCAAAAAACCTTCCTAATACTGCATAATCGTATTCTGTTCCTCTCGATATTCTTTCCCATTTCCAAAAGATAATAGCATCAACTTCTGATGCGTGTTCTCTTACCCAATTCATCATGGCTTGGAGTTGAGGTCGGTTTAAATCTTTTGCACTAATACCTTCTTCTCGAAATACATTAACAACTTCATATCCTAGTGATGCAGCAAAATCTCTATCTATTCTTTCTTGTCCGTTTAAAGAATAGCCTTTTGTTTGTTCCTCTGTGGAAACTCTTAAGTATAAAACACATTTTTTTCTTTTCATTTTACTTTAATTAAATTAACTTAACTTAAAGTAATTATACACAAAAAATTAATTGCAACAATCTAACTTAATATTTGTTTCGGGGTTTAATGAAATTTCTCTAAATCCTACTTGAGAAAATAGTGTAATAAATCTTAGTAGCCTGTTTCTATTTTCTTCTTCGGTTATATCTTCTCTTGGAACAACATATTCAACTTTTAAACCACATGCAGAACTCATCAGAATAAGCTCCTTTGGTTTATGTTTTTAAAATCTCTTATTTCAATTTGGTTAGGTAAGAAATCTCTACAATAATAAGCAGAAGAAAAATTGATTGGTTTAGCTTGGCTTTGGTTTTTAAAATCCATACGATCTTCAAACATTAAAAGCTGCATCTTAATATTTCTGAATAATAATTTCGGTGCTCTGTCATTGGGCCATGTTAAAGTCATAAGTAAGCAGAATGGTTTATTAAAACTAATTGCTCTTTTAAAAATATCTGTTTTATTTGTGAATGGTGGATTTGATATAATTACATCCCAATTTTCAGGCTCATAATTATAAAAATCTTGCCCATAATCAATATGAGAATTAACAACATTATAGCCGTATTCTCTGAATACTTTTACAAATTCGCTTTCTTCCTTATCAAAAGGACACCATATAATCTTATCTTTAAATGGTGGCAGAAATTCAAGCAATGGTTCTACTCCGTATCTGTGGGTATAACATTCATCATTCTTACCTTTGGAAGTAAATAAAAATTCGTTAGTCATTATTTACTCCTTTTCTTTATTATTATTTTTTTATCTTTATCAATTTGCATTATTAGATACATGAATAATGATATAACTCCTAATGCAGAATACAACATTGATAAAGGAATTAAGAACAAAATATTATCAAAAGTCAGATAGTCGTATTCAGAGTTTTCATCATCTATTCTGTTAAAATCAAACATCATTGGAATAGTTATTTTTAAGCCAAAAATAAATCCGATAAAAAACCATAAAATTAAGAAGATATTTATATTAGTTGGCATCTTGCACCTCAAAAATCTTTGGTTCAAATGGTGCTCCAAAATTTTTAATAAATTCTTCATCCTTCTTTTTATTTGTTCCTGATGCTGTACCAATGTAAAATCTATGCTCGCCATGTGAAGTTTTAACCTCTACAATTCCTACAAGAGCTGCGTTCATTGGAGTAAACCACCATGATTTAATTATTTTACTCATTGCTCACCTCACTTTCAGATGCAACTGCTTTAGAGTTTCTGCGTTCAAAAACTTTTTCTAATATTTCGCCAACAAATTCACCTTCTCTTGCATAAATATCATTTTTTCTGCCAAAAATAGGTGAGTTGCTATAAAGAAATATGTTAAATCTTTTTGTTAAAAATATTAGTTCAGCAGAAGAAAGCTGTTTTATTTTTCTGTATTTATAGAGTTTGTAAAATTCTTCATCGGTCTTTTCTTTTAATTCTTCGTATTTATAAAGCTCTCTTAATGATTTTTCCATACGTTCTTCAATGCAGTTTTCCATTTTTTTACAAACTTCTGATGTAACTTTTTTAATAACATCATCCTGAATATAATCGTATATTTTCTGATATAAAAATTTTTTAAAATTCATTATTCACCTCAATTCTTGTTTACTGTTGTTTCTTTTACTTTGCTGACAAAGATTGCTTCTATTGTCGGCAGATCTGTTATACTAACCGTATCGCATACAACTCCCATGAAAGTATATGCCGTATCAGAATTTTTCAAAATTTTATCCGCCATTCTTACATAGAACTGTCTGCGTAAATCAAGATGCTCGTTTCCTAACATTTTGAGCTCCAGTATTCATTCTTAATCATGCAAGCAAATTCTTTTACTTTTAACGGTTGTTCAAGTTTTGCATCTTCAATTTCTTCCTGAAGCACAGTCAATGTATCTTCTAAAAAATTTTTTATTCTTTGTCTTATGTGAAGATTAAAAAATTTGTGTAATCTAAAAACTATGTCCATTAATTTTATAAAATTTTCAGGGATTGAAAAATCTATGTAATCAATGCTCAATAATTCGCATATATATTTTGATGTTTCGTGTGTCATGTTTATTACCTCTTATTTGTGTATATGAAGAATGGTGATACAATTAATGCACATATAATTCCTGTTATTATGTTTATCAGAATAACTTTCATATTATTCACCTGTGCTTCCGACTCCGCCGCATCTGTCGCCTTCTCTAAAATCTTCATCATCATTGACAAGATTTAAGTTTACATAAGGTCTTGGAATAATCATAAACTGTGCTATTCTTTGTGCATCTTTTAAGCAGACTGTTTCTGTTCCAAAATTTGTTACAGCAAGTTTTACTTCATCTCTATATCCTGCATCAATTATTCCTGTCGTGTTTGTGAGCATGCAATGTAATTTAAAACCGGTTGAGCTTCTTGGGAAAATAAGCATCATATAATCATCAGGTATTTTAACTTTTATTCCTGTTGAAAAAACAAAAGTTTCTTGTGGTCTTAGAAAATAACAATCAGGCTCCTGAATTTTTATTTTTAAATCCATGCAGGCATCTGTATTATTTGCATATCTCGGTAAATATTTTTCTTCATCACAAACAATATCCAGTTTTATTTCAGGTCTTGCATAAGTTTTTCTGACAAGGTTTTTTGCATAGCATAACATATCGCTAGTTATATCCATTAAAATTTCTGATGTTTTAATCAGAATATCTGTTTTTTCAGTTGTTCTGCATAATATAATTTTGATATAGTAATAGATAAAATATATGCTGACTAAAATCATAATTATATTTGTAGGCAGATTTATCCATTGGTGCTGAATTATATTGTTGCAAATTGCAAGTGATATAAGTCCTACATTTATTGCAAATAATAATGCAAAAGCTAATTCCGTTTTAATTTTCATTTTCTTTGTACCTTTCTTTAAATGCTTCTATTTGTTGTTTAAGTGTTTCAACATCTTGCTCAAGCAGCATATTGGCTTCTTCCAGTTTGATGAGGTATTGATTATCTTTTTCTGCTTGTTCCTTGTACCATAACAAATTTCTTTGCAGGCTTTGATTTTGTTCAACTACTTTATCATATTGAGATTTTACTAATGCTAATAATTTACAGTCTTTTTGAATATCACAATAATTAGGTTTTGTTCCTACAAAATTGTTTGCACCTGACAAGATATTTTCTCGCATTTTATCTATTATTTTTTGATTAGACATTTATTGCTCCTTTATTTATCAGGGGCAAAAGCCCCTGATCTAAAATCTAAAAATCGCTTAAAACAAGTAGTCTTTCATGAGATGATGTTTTTTCTTTTACAAATTCAGCTTCATCAATAATTGCTTTTTCTTCTATGTTTTCAAACAATGGGCATAAAACTTCAATTTCAAGCTCATCATCTTCATTTCTGCATAGCAAAAGTTCAATAGGAATGTTATAATACATATCACCTGCTTTAGCAAAAGGAACACATAAAGAAAAACCTCTTGGAAAATGTTCTTCACCATCACATCCATCATCAAGTTTATAAGTGCAGGTATAACCTTCTGATTGTCCTTGTTCTGTTATAATTGGGTTTGATGTTAAGGTTGATTTACCAACAATTCTAAGCAAAGAAAATCTTTTAAAAAGTTCTAGAAAATCATCTATACTTGGTGCAAGAGCTTGTAAAAATTCTAAAAAGCTTCTATGATCATAAACTTTATTTATACCCGTTCTGACTAAATTCCATTGTTGAGAATTTAATCTTCTGAACTTAACAATATCTTCGCCAAAGTCATCATCAGGTATAAAATATCCTCCGTTTAAATCAATTCTTACTGTTGCATTTGAACCTGTTTCATTTTCTCGCCTTAGTAATTCTTCTTTGATTATTTGCACAAAGGCTTTTACACTTCTTACTTCTTTTGCTTCCGGTATAGAAGTATGTTTTTTATATTCTGCTTGTGCATCATTATACAAGTATGTTTGTTTTTTTGATGAGTATCTACCATAAATTGTTGCATCTATGAGTTCAGGTCTTTTTTTGTTTTTTAATACCTCAATAGCTTCTTTGATTAATTCTGTTTCCATTTTTAAAATTTTCCTTTCTTATTTAGTCATTTTGTGCTGCAATATCTTTTCCTGAAAATTCTTTTACTTTTTGTTTTTCAGTATCAAATAATCTTAATTGATCAGGATCGTCTAAATACATTCCACCTGTTCTGCTATCACGATAGAATGAATTAGCCTGACAACCTTTAGGTATTGTCTTTTTAACTTCTGCAAAAACATTAACTGCATTTTTGTTCTTCTTATCGCATTGAAATTTAATCTGAATAGTTAAAGAGCCATCTCTACCATATTCGGCAACTTTTTTAGATACTTCTGAAAAAACTTTTTCAATGCAATCTTCAAATTTTCTTACTCGGTCATCATCATCAATTACACGCATAACTGATAACATGTCCATGAATTTCAACTTTTCGTTTGCCATATTATTTTCCTTTCTCCAGTTCTACTGGTTTAAATATAGTATTGGTTATATTTTTATCTTTTATAAAATATGTGTAGCTTTTATCTGAAAATAGAAAATTGTTACTTTGGCATCCACACATATTACATTGATGAGGATCCGAAACTAAACTTCCGCATCTTGAGCAGATGTAAATTTTGCTCGGGAATTTTATATTAAATTCTCTTATTGTTTCAAATTCTTCTGCTTGCATCTTGTTTTTCGCTTTCTCTCGTTAATTAAATCTACAAGATATTCAAAAAGATAAGTAAGTTCTTCCATAGATAAATTTTCTAATTCAGCTAAAATATTATTCATTGTTTCCTTCCGTTAGATGTCTATATATCTTTTTTCAAATTCATCAAATTTCACAAAATTGAACTGTCTGCCAATAAGCGAAATATTTTCTACTTCTTTTGCAGAGTTTTTAGGGATAAATTTATCAATATTTAAGTTGCCTTGAACTCTTATGTAATTTCCCTTTTTTACATTTTCGGCAATATCTTCTGCTGTTCTATTTTGTGCTTCTGCTGAACAAATAAAAGTTATAAAATAATTATTATAAATATATTTTCCTTCTCTGTCTTTTCTGCCCGTATTGCAGCCTAATGTTATTTTTGTAATAATCGCACCTGTATCTGTGTATTTGCAATCTATCCATCCTACTCTACCGACTAATTCAAAATAATTATCTGCCATATTTCACCCCTTATATTTTTTCCGTTATTTTTCTGTTTGCAGGTGTGTATAAATACTGCCATACAAGGAATACTTCATCTTTCAATCTTCCTTTCATATTTATTTCATCACCTATATTAAATGTAGTTCTACCCCATATAACGCACATTCTGCCGTTTGAAAGTTTGTTACTTTTGCAGTAGAATACTGTTTTAAATTTTCCGTTTATTTCTTGGTTTTGAATTTCAATATCTTGAATTGTACTAATTATTCTTATTGCATCTTTTTCATATTTAGATGGTTGTTTAGCGAACTTTCTTCTAGTCATTGTTCACCTCAAGCTCTCTTAATAAAAAGTCTGCTCTATATTCTTTAAATTCCTCAATGCTAAAATTATATTTTTCAGAAAGTTCTTTAAAAGTTGCATTTCGCCTTATGAATTTATTATCATCTATTTTTTTTAATGAAGGGCAGTATTTACACATATATTCAAAACTTTCTTCTTTATTGGTTATAGAATTATATGCGTTTTCTCTTTCGGCATCTTCAATTTTTCTGATGCGTTCTTTTTCAGCCTGTTCTTTGGCTTCTTCCAGTTTTATTTGTGCTGCTTTTTCTGCCGCACTTTCTCTATCGGGAGCTAAGAAATAATCATCTGATGCAAAGCTATCCCATTTATCAAGAATTAATGGAAGGCTCGGTTTTACATTTTTCTTATCGCCTATATCCCATCCTCGTTTAGCATTTGAAAAAACTTTGTTCCATGTATCAAGAGTAAGATTATTTTCTGTATGGATTTTATATACTCTATGTTTATTTTCTTTTGATACAATTTGAGATTTTTTAAACTTGTCATTATAGATGCGAATAATCGACATTGTAATTTCTTCGTTATATTCAGGTTCTGAAATCGTTTCGCTTTGACATTCATTATATTTTTTATTTTTACTATGTCTTTTATTTGCTGATTGTCTTGCTTTCTCGCTCTTTTCTTCTTGAAGTTTTAGGTTTCTCAATACTCTTTCGGAAATATAAGCACCGTCTTTAATTTTAAATAGTTCATAGTTGTTTAAAATTTTTTCTAAAATATCAAGATCAACTCTCAATACATCAGATAACATTTCAAGCTCATCAACTTTTAGAGTATTCTCATGTAAGTATTCAATTATTTCCCAATATATAGCATAGGCCGCATGAGGAACTAATTCTTGTAAGATGTATTCAGAAAATTCTTTTTTGTTTTTTCTGAAATCAAACATTAATCGAATTATTTTTTCATCAGACTTTGTTGCTATATCGTGTGAAAAGTATGGTTTAGATGCCTTCATCTTATCCTCTTTTGGATCTTGTTTTAAGTTCTTTAACTCTTGCAGAGTAACATTTTTCAAGTCTGCCTTCTGCAATTACATCAATCAACGCCTTGCTTGCTTTTTGATAAGCAATTCTTTTGCGTTGTTCTTCGTATATAAATTCAGGTAAATCAACATCTGATAATTTTGGAAACTCTAATAAATCATAAAAATATCTGTATGCTTCCTGCATTAAAAAATTTATTTTTTTCTTTTTAATTTCATCTTGCTTTTCTTTGTATTGTTTCAATAAATTTGAAAAAAGATTTGGTAATATAGAAACCTTTTTACAGTTATTTACAGGTTGCACTTTTTTTAATTGCGTTAGCATAATTACATTTGCACTCATCTTAAAACTCTCTTTCTTTTTACTTAGATTGGTATCGTTGGTGTAGCTTACCTTGATTGATAAATTCTCTGACTATCATTCTGATTACTTCTGATAAAGATCTACATTGCGTTTCTGCATATTTTCTTAATACATCTGCATCTTGTGGATTTAAACCAATAGAAATCAGCTCTTTTCTTGTTGATTTAGTTGCCATATCGCTCCTTTCTTTTGCATAAAAAATCAACACAATTAAACAGGCAAATTCTGCCGTTTTTGTGGTTTTTATGTTATAGTTAAATTAAAGTAATTTAATTTAATTTACAAATAGAATTGTATATTCAAACCAACAATATGTCAAGTGGGAATATACATTATTTACAAAACTTCATACAAACGGAGTAGAAACTATGACAAGTCAGGGAAACAGATTAAAGAAAATCAGGAACTCATTAAAGCTATCTCAAGAAGAATTTGGGAAGCAGATAGGATTAACAAGGGCTGCTATTGCTGCTGTTGAAGCAGATAATAACAAATTTTCTCAAGATGTATTATGTAAACTGATACTAACATTTGATGTGAACATAAATTATCTGCTTGTTGGTAAAGGTAATATGTTTAACGCACCGGAATTTGAACAAGTCAAAGATGAACTTGCTCTTGAGGTAAGAAAAATATTGCGTGAAGAAGGTTTAATCAAATAGAATGTGTGCTAATTTGATAAAAATTCTTCTTGCTTCTTTTCTGCCGAAAGTGATTTTTAATGCAAAGAAAATTTTTTGTAGTTCGTTATTAGTCATTTCTTGCTCCTTTCTATATAATTAAAAGTCGCAAGAAGGAAGGAATATTATGAAAAAACTATTATTACTCTCATTGATGTTTATGTTGTTAGGTTCAGAAGTAATTGCAGCTAATAAGCAAGGAAAAGTGTTTAACTGCTCTTATATTTGCGGTGGAACTGATATATATTTTAAATTAGAACCATTTATTATTAATAACAATGGATCTATTACTATGAATGATAAAATAATCGGTAAAGTTATTGAAGCTAAAGATGGTGAAATATTTGCTCAAATGGGCGGTGGTTCTACTTGGAGTTTAGAAACAAAAAGAATGTTGAGTATATATACAAAAATTATAGATAATGAAATAATATATAATTTTGGTTCTTGCGTTGCAAAATAACATGAAGAATTATTACAAAAGGGTTGAAAAATTTTGAAAATCGTAAATAATAAAGATATGAATAAATGTATATTGATACTAACACTTTGTATATTATCTGCAGGAGCTGTTTCTGCTAGTGATTATTATTATTATTCTGATAATTCAAATAATACTGATTTTTATACAAGAATTAATGATAATACTTATCAATCAATGAATACAGGAAATACTTATCAAACAAACAATAGTTATATCAATGGTTCTGATGGCTCATATTATAAAAAAGATGGCAATATGATTTATAATATGCAAACTGGGGCTACTTATTATAATAATAATGGGTACATTCAAGAGTTTTAGTTTTGCATTCGCATAAATAAAAATATGTTATTGTTTTGCGTTCGTTATGCGTTCGCATTGCATTTGCATATTTTTTTTATGCGTTCGCATTTTATTTTGTTTTGTTTCGCATAACATAAAATTAGTGTATAGCATTAAATAAATTTTGCGTTCGCATTGCAATTAAATTAAATAAAATAAAAGTAAAGTAAATTAAATATAAAAAATACTAATCGTATTTTTTATAGATGCAGATAAAAAATAAATTTTTCTTTCTTCTTTTTTTCTTTCAGGAAAAATTGTTTCAATAGCATTTAGAA
>CAMGGL010000003.1 GCA_946055575.1 uncultured Candidatus Melainabacteria bacterium | reverse complement strand
AACCGATATTCCCTGAAAAGGCAAAACCAAACAACTCAAATGATATTCAAATGGTTAGAGAATTATCGGATAAGCAAATTCAAATAAACCAAACACGTGAAAAATATATTACAGTAAAGAAAAATCCTGATTATAAGGTGCAAAGCGGAGATAATCCCGCAAAAATTGCAAAGAAATTCGGGGTCGAAGAACGTGCGTTATTAGCCTTAAACGGTTTGACCAAAGAAAGTGCTTTAAAAATTCAGGTTGGGAAAACACTTAAAATCCCCGATACACGTATTATAAAAAATGTAAAAAATTTAAACGACGTCGCAAAATCTATGGGTGTAAGTCTTGATTTTGTAAAAAGGCTAAAGCGTGTTGAAGATAAAAATCTTCCAGATAATAAATTTCATAATACTCCTTATTTGGATGAAGCCGGTGTCAAAACAATCGGTATCGGACACGCATTAAAAGCAGGTGAACCTCAAAAGTTAGATGACGCTCAAGTTTGCGCACTTTGTGCAAAAGATTTGTTAAAAATGGAAGAAAACTTGTGTGTTATTTTAGGTGGCCGTAGAAATTATGACAAATTACCTCCTGCAATGAAAGAGGCATTGCTTGATATGGTGTTTAATAAAGGTACAGCAATTATTGAAAATACTCCGGGACTTTTATATTGCCTAAAATCAGGAAAATACGAAGCTGCAGTAAATAAATTTACAGATAACAAATCAACCAAGACAGGCAAAGAAATGAGCGGTTTATCAAAACGCCGATTATTTGACATTTCTCTTGCTATAAAAATGTATAACGGTAAAGTTCCGCAATCTAATATAAATACAGCGCAACAGGTTTATAATCGCGGGGTTGAACTTTTACGTCAGGAATGTAAAGCAAAAGGATACAACTTCAAAAATGTACTGGCAGGGTATAACAAAGACGTACAAGGCTACTTTGGCAACTCTTTGAAATTGAAATACATAACAGGATAAAGTCAAATTATTGTTTTATACAACTTTTAATTTGAGCAATAATATTTTTTGCTCCGTCCAATTTGGCGAGTTTAGCTGCATTTGTTTGTATTTGAGAAAGTCTGTTCGGATTATCCAACAGTTCTTTTAATGATTTTAGCAATGTTTCCGGATTTGTATTTTCATCTTCTAAATATAATCCGGCATTTTGTTCAACCATAAATTGTGCATTTTTTCTTTGGTGGTCAGCTGCAGCAAAAGGGTAAGGGATGAATATTGCGGCTGTTGAACTTGCGCAAAGCTCTGAAATACTCAGCGAACCTGCCCTTGAAATTGCAATATCGCTTGATTTTAATACAACAGCCATATTGTCAAAATATGGTCGGATAATTAAATTTTTATCATTCTCAAATTCAGGATAAATTTCTTTTAAATTATTGATTACATTGTCATAATTTTTTTTGCCGGTTTGAAAAATAACTTGTGCATTGTAATCTTTTGAAAGTGTTTGTAAAATATTGACAGTTGCATTATTAATTGATTTTGCACCTTGCGAACCGCCCATAATACAAATTGTCAATTTGTTTTCAAGTTTCATTTCGTTTCTGGCATCATTTTTTGATAATATTGCAAACTCTTGACGTATAGGGTTCCCGTTAATTTCGCAGTTCTGATTTTTTATTTTTTCTTTAGCAATCTCAAAAGCTACAGAAAGACATTTTGCATACGGTGCAAGTTTGCGAGTTACAAGTCCCGGATTTGCATCGCAATCGTGCATAACAAAAGGAACTTTCATTGTTAAACCTGCTAAAAGTGTTGGTGCTGAAACGTATCCGCCAGTTCCAAAGATTACATCCGGTTTGTATTTTAAAATGTATATGCAGCACTTTATCCAAGCTGAAAACATTTTTAAACTCCATACAAATAGTGAAAATCCTATTTTTCTGGGCATTCCTGATGAAATTACCGGTAAAAACTCGTAATTTTTATTCGCAACGATAGAGGCTTCGAGATTGTTTGGATTACCGACGTAATATATTTTTTCGGTATCGTCTTCTTTTAATAATTCATCAGCAACCGCAATTGCAGGATATATATGACCGCCGGTACCGCCGCCTGTTATAAAATATGTGTTTTTACGCATTAACTTCAGTCCTTATTCTCTTAATTCTCTGTTTTGAAATGTTTAATAAAATCCCTACCATAGCAAGTGATACGATAATTGATGTACCTCCGTAACTGATGAATGGTAATGTTACACCTGTTACAGGGAAAAACGAACTGGCTACCGCCATATTCAAAAATGCTTGAAATCCGAATATAAATGTAATTCCTATTGCCAAAAGTTTTCCGTACATATCAGGACAACGTTTTGCAATTCTCAGTCCCCTGTGTACCAAAGCAACGAATAGTCCTACGATAAACAAGCAACCTAAAAATCCGAATTCTTCTGCGATAATTGCAAAGATAAAGTCTGTATGACATTCCGGCAAGTATGCACGTTTTTGAATTGAAGAACCGTATCCGCTTCCCCAAAAACCACCTGATGCAAAAGCAATAAGTGATTGGATAATATTATATCCCTTTCCTAAAGCGTCGCTACCCGGATTTAGCCATACGGTAATTCTATCCATTTGATAACCGTGTAAAAGTTTTGGCAGCATTGTCATTATGCCTAGTCCCATAACGCCTCCACCAATGTATATCGGTAGCCACGGACCGTGCCCTGCAATATATAAAGACAATGTTGTCATTGACAGTATTACCGCCATACTAAGGTTTGGCTGTTTTAAAATCAATAACAGGATACCTAGCATTAAAATTATTGTGCCGACATTTTTGACAATTTGATCCATATCAATTTTGTCTTTAAACATTGATGCCAATAGCATACAAAATAGTGGTTTTGCAAGTTCAGAGGGTTGTAACTGCATAAAACCTAAATTAATCCACCGCTTTGCCCCGTTGATTGTAACCCCCAACGGTGTAAATTGGAGAATTAGTAATAATCCGATTACTATCCATAAAAATTTAGTATTAAATTTTTCAAGTTTTTTATAGTCAAAATGTGCAAAAAATGCCATTGCAAAAAATCCTGCAACTGCATATATAAATTGCTTACCTACAAAAGATGCGACATTGATACCTTCCCTCATGCATTTTGGAGCCGTTGCGGAAAATATTGCCAAAAAACCAATGATTACAAGAAAAGCTACTATTACAAGCAAAGACATATCCGCAGGTGAAATTATAACTCCATTTTTTTTCTTTCTGCGTTCTCTTTTTATACGTTCTTGCCTATGGGGTGATTTATACTCTCTGTAAGACATATTCTCTAAATACTTCCCCTCTGTTTTCATAGCTTGTGAACATGTCGAAACTTGCACACGCAGGTGATAAAAGAACTACATCAGGGTGCAATTCTATTCCCTTGTCGATTGCTTCTTGCATTGAATTTTCTCTTATAATATTGTTAAAACCGTTATTTTTAAGATTTTCTTCAAATCTTTCCGTCGCTTCGCCGATTAGAATAACTGTTTTTATATGTTTTTTGACAGCATCACAAAATTCTGTCAAATCGGTATTCTTATCCCTGCCGCCTGCAATTAGTGCAACGTCAGTATTGTTGAATGAATTTATTGCAACGATAGCTGCTTCAGGGTTTGTGGCTTTTGAATCGTTATAAAAAGTTATTCCGTTTTTAGTTGTTATTTTTTCCAATCTGTGCGCAGGTGCTTTAAATTCCATTATCGCATTTTTGATTGTTTCTGTTTTAATTCTTCCGTTATAATTACCTGCAAGTTGTGCACAAATTATTGCGCACATAATATTTTGGTAATTATGGTGACCTATCAACGGACAATCTGATAGTTTTATAACAGTTTCTACATCTCCAAGTTCTTTATATTTAATCTCATCGTTTTCAATATAACAGCAATTGTCTCCAATATTCCCATCAAAAAAGAAAATGGAGTCCTTATCTTCTTGAAGACTATTTGCAAATTCTACTAATTTTTCATCTTTAGCATTTAATACTGAATAAGTTGAGTATTTAAAGGCTTTTGCTTTAGCATTAAAATAATTTTCCAAACCATTGTGCCAATCAATATGATCCGGAGTGAAATTTGTCCAAACAGAAATAAGTGAACTAAAAAATTCTGTCATTTCAAGTTGAAAAGAGCTGGTTTCACAAACAAGCCAATCTAAATCTTTTTCATCAATAAGATCGCTTGCAGGAATTCCGATATTACCGCAGGCCTTTGCCTTAAGTCCGGCTTTCTTTAGTATAAATTCTGTGAGAGCTGTTGTCGTTGTCTTGCCGTTTGTTCCTGTTATGGCAATAAATTCTTTTCGTGGTTTGTTTTCCTCATTTTCCCTGCTTGCAAATTCAAGCTCTGAAATTGTTTCAATGTTATGAGATTTCAGCTTTTGAATGATGTCACTATGTGGAGGAATTCCTGGACTTGTGACGGCAATGACTGATTTAGATATGAATTTATCTGAATGCCCGCCGTATTCGACATTTATCCCCAGTTCTTTTAGTTCTTCAACTAAATGTAATCTGTCTTGGGAAACATCATTTCCTTCTGACAAATAAACATCTGCGCCGTGCCTTTTCGCAAGTTTTGCTGCCGCAATCCCGCTTTTTGACAGTCCGAGAACAAGAACTTTTTGTCTTCGTAAATCCTGATTGTATTTACTTTTTTTGAAAAAATCAAATAATCCCATTATAAAATACCTCTGCTGAATAATTCAAATAATACCACCGCAATTGCGGAAAGAATGAATGATACGGTTGTAAAAACCACTACCACTTTTTTCTCACTCCAGCCTAATTTTTCAAAGTGGTGGTGAATTGGTGCCATTTTGAAAACTCGTTTACCGGTGGTTTTAAAACTCGTAACTTGAATAATAACGGAAAGAGTTTCCATAACAAAAACTCCGCCAATGAAAATTAATAAAAACTCAAATTTACCTAAAACCGCCAAAGTTCCAAGCAATCCTCCTATTGCCAAAGAGCCGGTATCACCCATAAAAACTTCGGCTTTAGGTTTGTTGAATTTCAAAAATCCTAACAGCGCACCGGCAACTGTAGCGGAAATTATTGCAAGTTCTGTTTCCCCCATTGAAAGCGAAATTATTGCGCAGGCAATGAATGCCGGAACTCCGCAACCTGCAGCCAAGCCGTCAAGTCCGTCTGTCAGGTTATAAGCATTTGATGCTCCTGTAATTATGAATATTGCAAAAAACGGATAAAACCATTTTAAATCCAAGATAAAACTTCCTATTGAAAAAGTGCAGGCATTAGGGTTTGTTATGACTAAAAATAATGTTGGCAACAAGGCTATTGCAATTTGTCTGTACAATTTCCCTCTTGCAGACAGTCCGTCGTTACTTTTTCCTTTTATTTTTATATAGTCATCTTGAAACCCTGCAAATGTATAAAATACAAGGGTTATGATAGTTATTAGTGCTATGGTTGTCATTTTTTGCGCTAACAATAAGGTTGTAACTGATGCCAAAATTATTGCGGCTATAATAAAAACACCGCCGGTAGTTGGTGTACCTTGTTTTTGTGCGTGGGTTTCAGGTGCATATTCTTTTACAAATTGCCCTATTGATTTTTTCTTTAGCATATCAATATAAGGTACGCCCAAAAGCATACATAAAACCATTCCAAGCAAGAATGCTATTGTTATCATTATCATAACTTACTAATCCCTCTTTTTACATTTTCCAAAATTTGCTCAAATTGCATTGAGCGTGATGCCTTTAAAAATATTGTATTACTCTCGTTTGAATTTTCAAGTATGTAACGAGAAACTTCGTCATTATTTGCAAAACTTTTTGTATCAAAACCTTGCGTTGAAAGTTCTTCCCCGATAGTTGCCGCCAATTTTCCGACGGTAAGATATTTAACGGGTTTTATTTTGAATAATCCTGATTTAATTTGTTTGTTTGTTTCAGCAAGGTATTTCCCAACTTCTTTGTGGTACTTTTCTTCATCGTCTCCTAACTCTCCCATATCGCCCAAAATAACAATAGGGTTATCATACATTTCAATAAATGTTTTGACGGAAGCTTTCATTGAGTCGGGGTTTGCATTGTAACTGTCATTGATGAATTTTAATCCGTTTATTTGTTCAACTTCCCATCTTTTTTCAATAGGTCGATATTGGGATAACCCTTGTTTAATTTCCGGATAACTCATTCCTGTATGAATACCTAAAAGTATTGCAGGAATTGAGTTTTCAATATTATAATCTCCTTCAACATTCAGTTCATAATCATCTCCTAAATATCTGAACTTTGAATAGGACGGAGCTTTTTTTAATATTTTGACATCATCAATTGAATAATACGTAATATTCCCATTAAATTGTACGTGTTTTTTTATAATATCTTGATTTTTGGCAAACAGAGTTCCTTCAGGATTCAAACCTGTTGTGATTTCACATTTTGCGATTGCGATGTTATCCAATGAGCCTAGCCGTCCGACATGAGCGGAACCGCTATTGGTGATTACCGCATAATCAGGCTTTAAGTGTCTTGAGATTAATTCGATTTCGCCCAGTCCGCGCATACCCATTTCAATAATTAAAATTTCGGTATCTTTTTCCATACTTAAAACGGTCTGGCAAAAGCCGATTTCGTTGTTGTGATTAGAAAATGTTTTTGTTGTTTTGAATTTTTGACTTAATACCGAATAAATAATTTCTTTTGTTGTAGTTTTTCCTGAACTTCCTGTTATGCCTATAACATAAGGTGATACTTTGTCCCTATAATATTCTGCAATTTTTAAATAAGCTTCTTTTGTATCCGTAACCTTTAATACCAAATCTGCACCGTTGATTACTTCATCTTTAGTTGTGAAATAAGCTTTCGCGCCGGATTCAACGGCATTTTGTATAAATTGTTCGCCGTCAAAGCTGGCACCTTTCAATGGCAGATAGATATCTCCGTTTTTTATTGTTCTTGTATCGGTAGAAATATTATAGCTGATACCGTTTATTTTTTTGTCGGCGAGTACTGTTGCGCCGGTTGCTCTTATTAGTTCTTCCCTATCAAACATCATAGTTTTATGATACTCCAAACAAAACAACCGAACAACAAAGTTAATAAAATTTAAAACATCTTGACAATGGGTTTTGAGTGGTAGATAATGACTATACGTGATTACTATGGGTCACTCGTTTTATAAAACCGTAAATGGTTACGATACCCGCAAATGAAAGGAAATTAAGATGTACGCAATAGTCGAAACAGGCGGTAAGCAGTATCAAGTCGAAGAAGGTCGTTACGTTGATATTGAATTACTTGATGGTGAAACAGATTCAAAAGTAGTTTTTGACAAAGTCGTTATGGTTGTTAACGGTAAAAAATCAAAAGTTGGTCAACCTTATGTATCAGGCGCATCAGCTGAAGGTAAAATCGTTATGCACGGTAGAGCAAAGAAGATTATCGTGTTCAAACAAAGACCTAAAAAAGGCTACAGAAAAAAACAAGGTCACAGACAAGGCTTTACAAGAGTTATGATTTCTAAAATCAGAACTTCAGCCGCTAAAAAATCTGCTGCAACAGAAGAAACTTCTGCAGAAGCATAGTCTAAATCGTATAAGTACAAAAATTAAAAGGAGAAATAAAAATGGCACATAAGAAAGGTATGGGATCTACCCGTAACGGTCGTGACTCCGAAGCTAAGCGTTTAGGCGTTAAAAAGTTCGGCGGAGAGACTGTTAAAGCTGGTAACATCCTTGTTCGTCAAAGAGGAACAAAAATTCATCCCGGTAACAATGTAGGTATTGGTTCTGATGATACATTATTTGCATTGATTGACGGAACAGTTAAATTTGAACCACACAGACGTGACAGAAAACAAGTTAGTGTTTACGCTGCTCAATAGGTTTGTGTAATAAAGTGTAAAAAGCCTTGTATTCATTACAAGGCTTTTTTATGTTTATTTATTTTTAGACTTCGCAAAGATCTGTATAATTATCGTTTATGAAATTATCCTTTATGAAATCTTTGTTACTGATTTCAAGTTGGGCAACATGTTGTTTGTATGGTTGAAAATCGACATCTGCGAACTTATTTTTTAGAACCTCATCAAGTCTCGGAATTTGTCGTTCTACTGTAGTTCCGACACCTTCGTTCTCCGGAAATCCGAAACCAAATCCTCCAAGTTGTTGATCATTAGCTGCTGCAGCCTTTACTTCAGGGGTTTTTATCTCATTAACGCCGTTTAGTCTATTAATACTGTCAACCATTGCTCAGTCTCCATTCTTATACTTTCTCTATACTTTAATAAAGTATTTTCAAAAGTCAGAATTTCAGCGTGGTTGTATTTTGTTACAAATCTTAATCTATAAGTTCATATAGAGTTGGGGCTTCTTGAATGCTAACATTGCCGGTCGGAACTTTTATGACTTTAGCTTTAACTGTTCGGTTTGCGTATTCGATTGTTATGATATCGTTTTCTTTTATTTGTTTCGCGGGTTTTGCGCAAGTGTTGTTGACCAAAACTCTCCCCATATCGGAAACTTCATTTGCTACCGTGCGGCGTTTAATTAGTCTTGATACTTTTAAAAATTTGTCTAATCTCATAGGCTTATTATAACATGATTTATATTTTATGTTATAATTTTTTCAAGGGAGATAAGGATTATTTATATGAAAAAGTTTTTGTCCATATTTTTAGGATTTTTGTTTGTGTCAGTAATGTCTGTAACAAGAGCTTATGCGGAAAATATAAAATTTATTCAGGTTGCGGATGTACATTTGTCTGTTCAGTCGGAATTTTCAATGAAGGTTTTGAATAGTGCAATTGAAGATATTAACAAGCAAGAGGGGGTATCATTTGTTGTTTTTACAGGTGATAATATAAATAACCCTAAGGAAGAAAATTTAAAAGAGTTTGCAAAAATTGTAAAAAATTTAAATGTTCCGTATTACATCGCATTGGGAAACCACGATGTGTATAAATCAAACGGACTTTCAAAAGTAAGATATTTTGAAGTATTTAAAGAAAATAATATTTTCTTTCCGCAGAGAAAACCAAATTACAAATTTTCCAAAAAAGGGTTTGTGTTTTTGATTGTCGATGGTGCAAAAGAAGTGATTCCGGGCTCAGTAGGCTATTACAGAGAAGATACTTTGAATTGGCTTAATAAAGAGTTGACAGATAACAAAAAGAAAGATGTTGTTATTTTTCAACATTTTCCTGTTGAATATCCTGAGGGTGTTGAAAGCAGTTTGAAAACTCATAAGACATACAAGGTTGAAGATTATCAGCAGCTTTTAGAAAAACATACAAATGTTTTGGCCGTTATTTCAGGACATTTTCATGTGAATTCGGAAAATATGAAAAACGGTGTTTATCATATTGCGACCCCTTCACTTTTGACTTTGCCGCATTCTTATAAAATTATAGATATTGTAACTACAAAAGAGTTTTCGCCTATTATTTACACTCAGCTAAAAGAGTTTAATATTAGTGAGTAGATTTAAACGGGTTTTTAATGAATTTTTTTAGGAATTTCCAAATATCTTTCCTAAAAATAATTCCTGTTGCAATAGCACCAATACCTAAAACCAATTTTAAGACTAATGGGAACTTATACGTTTCCATTGTTGGGGCTTTTTTTATTCCTTCATATATATCTCTTTCCATTTGATTATACTGTTTGTTTGCCTCAATTCCGGAGTAAATGATTTTATTTGGCAAATTTTCAGGACAATCAATAACGCCCACAATAGGTCTGTCGCCGTAGTGCATATTTTTATTTGCAGGGTTTGAAATTTCTACTACCATACATTAATATAAAAACGTGAATATGAAAAAAATTGCTAATATTAAGAAATTTTAAAATTTTTCTTGATTTTTTAGAGATTTTTGTTTATATTAGACTTATAGCCGCAGACAATTAGCGGAGTTGGCGAACTAACAGCCGGATATAAATATATTGCCGAAATAAGTAAGATTGGTCGTATATTCCGAAAGTTAAATCGGTTTTACTCCTTAATAGAATAGCTAATCGAGGTTACACCCGAAAACTGATACTTTTTATATTTTATATAGAATTTCACAGGTTTAGGAGTCATATATAACAAGACTTTGTGTAAGATTTTGCGGTTAAAACTAGAAAAGCAAAATCTTTTTTAGTTTTACGGGTCGATAAAATATATGATTGATAAATTCAATCGCAGTAACATTTAAAGGAGCAAAAATGGCAACAAAAACATTTAAATCAGAAAAAATAGATGCCATCAAAGCAAAAATTGAAAAAGCACAGGTTGCAGTAATTACTGAGTACGCAGGCTTGTCTGTTGAAGAAATCACAAAATTAAGACGTGAAATCCAAAAAGGCGGCGGTGACTACATGGTTACTAAAAACACTTTGGCAAAAATTGCGGTTAAAGGTACTGAATATGAAGTATTAACCGAAAAATTGGCCGGACCTGTTGCTATTGCTTTCGGTTTTGAAGATCCGGTAAGTCCTGCAAAAGCAGTTGTAAAATTTATCAAAGAAGCTAAAAAAGGCTCAATCGTTGGAGCAGTTTTAGATGGTAAATTGATGACTGAAGCTGAAACAAAAGCATTGGCAGAACTTCCTTCAAAAGAAGAACTTTACGCAAAAATGCTTGGTTCTATCAATTCACCGGCATCAGGTATCGCAAACTCAGTCAACGCAGTTCTTTCTCAACTTACAAGAGCTATGGCAGCAGTTCGCGACCAAAAAGCAGCGTAAGCTGTTTCCAGCTAAGCAGATGTGCTTAGTTTAGTATTAGTAAAAACTCAAAATAATATAAAGGAGAAAAACAATGAGTGTAGAATCTATTTTAGAATCAATTGAAAAATTAACATTATTAGAAGCAGCTGAATTAGTAAAAGCTATGGAAGAAAAATTCGGCGTATCAGCAGCAGCTCCTGTAGCTGTAGCAGCAGCTCCTGCAGCAGCAGGTGCAGCAGCAGCTGACGATGCAGATGCTGAAGTATCTGTTGTATTAGCATCAGTTCCTGCTGATAAGAAAATTGCTGTATTGAAAGAAGTTAGAACTTTGACAGGTTTAGGCTTGAAAGAAGCTAAAGACTTAGTTGAAGCAGCTCCTAAAGCAGTTAAAGAAAACATTAAAAAAGACGAAGCTGAAGCTATCAAGAAAACTCTTGAAGCAGCTGGTGCAGTTGTTGAAATCAAGTAGTTTGATTTTAATAATAAGTTTTTTCAAGAACCCGAACAAAACAGTTCGGGTTCTTGTTTGATTTTTTGATGATAGTATGATATTATTTTGTCGTAGTTATTGACGGGAGCTTGTGTCATGATAATGAATACGTTTATGTTTAATGCAGCAATTATATTGATGTTGATTATTATTGTAAGAGAGGTTTTGCGCAAGAAATACAACATTGATATGGATAAGATTGATGTAAAAAATCTGAAAAACATTAAATCTCAAATTAGGCAAGCAAATCCGACGGCTATTTCTCGCGGTACTGGTTCAAAAAATATAGTTTTAAAAGATACAGGTGCAAATAAAGCGACAGTCATGGCTACGTTGCGTCAAATTACTGATATGGATTATAATACGGCAAAAAGTCTTGTTGAAAATGTACCGTCAACGATTTTAACAGATGTTTCCGAGCAGGAAGCTAATTTGACAAAGAAAGCATTGGAATTTGTTGGCGCTACAGTTGAAATTAAATAATTCTAGTTTGTTGTGATTTCGTTTTCTCCTAGAATAAACACGTTCCAGTTTGCGGATGTTTGGTTAATTGGTTTGTAGAAATCTTTGACTAGAATCTGTTGTGTTTGTATAGGTTGGTAGTTTTCGGTTTGAAGGTAATTTTCAAGCCTTTCGGAGTTTTTGATATATTTTTTTTGTTTAATCAATGGGTAAAAAGCTCTTTTCTTACCGGCTATTTCGCATAAAGCGGAATTAATAATTTTATTGTAGTCAAAATCGTAGCCGCTGTTTGTTGTTATGTCAATGATATAATTTAAATTGTCGCTCGTGGTTGTGGAAAAGTAGCCCAATATTTTTTTGTTGTCTTCTATAATGTATCTTGTTTTATAATAATCATTAAATCCGTAAAAAAATGCGTCTTTAAATTCCTGAGAATTACGTATCATCGACGGTTTGTAAATATTTATCAATTCGTCATTATAAAGTTCCGCAATTTTTTTAGCATCGGAATTTTGTGCGTAACGCCACTTTAAATCAGATTTTTCAGGCTTTGGTTTTTGAGTTTTCCATAGAGTTTCAGATGCACATTGTCTAAATCCGCATCCGTTTATGAATAGGTTAAACAATTCATCATGACACTCATCAATTGTTGCGGTGAAAGAGGTTGCGCCTTTCCCACCATATTTTTGTATAACAAATTCAATTAACTGCTGACCTATTTCGTATAAATTTTCTTTAAAAATCAATCTTGTAATATTAATTTTATACGGGTTTCCAGGAGTTTTTGTCGTGGTGATAAGCCCTAAAATTTCGTTTTTATCAATCAGGATAAATGATTCTGATTTGAATTTAAGCTGTAGTGGAAGTATAGCATTAAATAGTCCTATAGGTTCTTCTGTGATTGAACGTGCCAATTTATCGCTTTCGTCGTTGCACAAATACGAAACTAATTTTTTTATTTTATGGCAGTCAAAATATGTCAGTCTTCTTATTTGCATGTTTATATTATATCGTGCAAAATAAGATAAGTCCAGAATGTTTAATCTACATCGACAGGTGCTCGTTGTATTTTTTCAATAGCTTCTCTTGCAGTAAAGACGAGTGCTTCAGGTATGTTATCTATTGACGTTAATTGTCTTAGTACATCAACCACGCGTTTAAATGCTCGTACAATATCGCCTTCTCCGATTTCAATTTGTTCGGAAATCGTTTCCCATTCCGCACCTTCTACCCAAAGTTCAATCAGTGAACTAAAAAACGGATTTATATATAAAGGCGCTTCGATATCATAACGAGATTGAGCCTTCTCCAATTTGCGTTTTATATTTCTAATATGGTTAAGGCTTTTGCGTACTTGTTCTGAGAATGGAATATACGGAATTTCTATTCGCAATTCTTCTGTTGTAATTGCACAAATTACGCCGGCAAGTTGAGAAGGGGTTAGGTTTTCTAATATTCCTGAGAATATAATTTCTGCGAGAAATAGTTCATTTTCTGCACGGAGTTGGGATGTTGTTTTACCTCGTTCTGTCGGATAGTCGTTTTGGAGATACCCGTAATCCTGTAATAACGCGCGGTGTGATAAAAATTTATTCCAATATATGTCTTTTTGTTTTTCAATTTCTTTTACCAAACGCTGTTTTTTGACATCAATTCTTTTTAAAATTTCAAGGTTTTTAGAATGTTTTTTGTATAGTTTACATTGATTGCATTCAAAATTTTGCATTTTTGCAAGTTCTTGTTTATTTCTTTTTCCGAATTCAATAACTTCCGGCGAAAGAGGTCGTTTTTTTGATTTTTCTTGTTTAAGTATTTTTTTATAAGTTGTTCTGTTTTGTACGTATATAAATCTGGCTTTATCGTATTCAAGCAGCTGTTCGTCTTTTAAGCCACACGGACAAACAAAATTTCGTTCGCTTTTTTCAATATCGTAGGCTTCAATTTGTGCCAAAATCGGTTTTAATCTATAATCGGAAGAATAATAACCGAAACTTTTCAAGATTAGTTCTTTTGATTCTTCTAGACTGAATCGTTGTAATAGGTTAAGAACCATTGAATAGCTTGGTGAAAATCGGCTCTCCAAAGGATTGGCATTACTTAATACGAGTTCAGCAACCTCGTCCGGTGATTGAAAAGAGGTTCCGACAATCGTTACGTATCCAACTTCATCCATTCCTCGACGTCCTGCTCGTCCCGACATTTGCAGAAATTCATTCGCAGTAAGCATTCTGTGTCCTGAATCTGTACGTTTACTGGTTGCGCTTATGACTGTTGAACGTGCCGGCATGTTTATTCCAGCAGCTAAAGTTTCGGTCGCAAAAACGACTTTTATTAATCCTTGTTGAAACAATTTTTCAACGAGGTTTTTCCAAGCAGGTAACAGTCCTGCGTGGTGAGATGCAACGCCTTGTATTAAATATTCTGTGTGTTTGTTACCGTACAGGTGCGGGTTATCTGCAATAAATTCATCAATGAATGCTTTGATTTTTTCTTGTTCTGCTCTTGTATTCAAGCCTAAACCGGAACATTTTTCCATTTGTTCATCACATTTTTTACGTGAAAAAGTAAAATATATTGCCGGAAGCATATCATTATCAGCCAAATTTTGGATAATTTGTTTTACGTAAGATTTTTTACGTTTATCTTTGCCTTTTGCCCATTGCGGTTTTTCGGGTTTTATTTTTGAATTAAGTTGACCGCTTGGAGTGAGTAATGGCAAGAGTTTGTAAGGTTGTGAGCTATCAAAATAATAAAATCTTAACGGTACAGGCCTGAAATCGGTATTAACAAGTTTTGTTTTGGAATGTACTGTGTTAATCCAATTTGTCAATTCTTCACCGTTTGCAACTGTGGCTGACAATGCGATTATTTGAATGTTTGTCGGACAGTAGATGATACTTTCTTCCCATACTGTGCCTCGTTGTTCGTCGTTCATATAGTGAACTTCGTCCAATACAACGTATTTGACGTCTTTCAAATTATCTGCAACGGCACCAAAATTTGTTCCGTAAAGCATATTTCGGAAAACTTCCGTTGTCATAATAACAACTTGTGCGCCACGATTAATCGAGGTATCTCCTGTTAAAAGCCCCACTTTATCGTATCCGTATTTTTCTCCGAAATCATAAAATTTTTGGTTAGATAAGGCTTTTAGCGGAGTTGTATAAAAAATTCTTACCCCTTCTTCTAAAGCTCTATGTATTGCATGTTGTGCAATTACTGTTTTTCCAGCCCCTGTAGGCGCGCATACGACAACACTTTCGCCATTATTTATTATTTCACAAGCCTCTTTTTGAAATTCGTCCAGCTCAAATGGAAATCCGTACATCCTTCTTCCTTTTTCTAATCTTTCTTATCTTATTATAACATAGTTTAGTGTAAAAAGTGTATAATAGGTAATAAAAAAGGCGACGGGTTTTTATGAACCCGTCGCCTTTTATGATAATAAATTTATATTTTATCAAAACCTGTATATTTTCTCAATACTTCAGGAATAATTATTGTTCCGTCTGCTTGTTGGAAATTCTCGATTATTGCCGCAAATGTTCTGCCAACAGCAAGTCCCGAACCATTAATTGTGTGGACAAATCTTGTTTTGCCTGTTGCTTTTTCTTTGTAACGGATATTCGCTCTGCGGGCTTGATAATCTCCGTAATTTGAGCAGCTGGATATTTCTTTATATGTTCCGTATGATGGCATCCAAACTTCCAAATCCCAGCATTTATTTGCGGAAAATCCGATATCTGCCGTGCATAATGCTACTTTTCTGTACGGAAGCCCTAGAAGTTGAAGCATTCTTTCTCCGTCTTGTGTTAGCTTTGCGTGTTCTTCCGGTGAAGATTCCGGAGTTGTGTATTTAACCATTTCTACTTTGTTGAATTGGTGTACTCTGATTAATCCGCGAGTGTCTTTTCCTGCAGATCCGGCTTCACGTCGGAAACATGGCGTATATGCGGTCATATACATAGGAAGTTGATCTTCTGACAGAATTTCTCCTGAATAAATGTTTGTAACCGGTACCTCTGCCGTTGGTATAAGATATAAATCTTCATCAACACATTTGTACATATCTTCTTTAAATTTAGGTAATTGACCTGTTCCGGTCATTGTTGCCGCATTAGCCATAAACGGAGGCAGAATTTCCTCATAGCCTTCGTTTTCGGTGTGCTGGTCTAAAAAGAAATTAATTATAGCGCGTTCAAGTCTTGCACCTTTGCCTCTATATAGTGTAAATCTTGATTGTGAAAGTTTTACGCCTCGTTCAAAATCAACAAGATTTTTTTCTTCACAAATATCCCAGTGAGCTTTTGGTTCAAATGCAAATGTCGTAGGTTCTCCCCAAGTTGAAACCACAACATTATCATCTTCTGATGTTCCAATAGGTGTTGTTTCGTCAGGAATATTCGGTATGTGGAGTAAAATATCTTTTTGTTTTGCATCAAGTTCGTTTTGTTTATCTTCCAATCCTTTTATTTCATCGCCTAATAGTCGTACTTCTTCTTGGATTGCATCGGTGTTTTCGCCGTTTTTCTTCATCATCCCGATTTTTTGAGATTCTGATTTTCTTTTTGCGCGTAATTCATCCGCCTGCGTTTGAATTTTTCTTCTTTCTTCATCAATTTTTATCACTTCGTCAATCGAAAGTTCAGGATTTCTTCTTTTTAAAAGTTCGTTAATTTTGTCCGGATTTTCTCTAATTAATTTAATATCAAGCATTTTAGCCTCTTTTCTTTTTCCTTATAAGCATAACAATTTTAGTTTAAAGATGCTTTATAATCAAGTGGTGCAGCAAATATATTATATTGCTGTTAATTGGTGAGATTTACTCTGCTTGAAAAAGGGTTTGTTTTTTGTTAAAATGATTTGGGATATAGAATATAAAAAGAGGTTAAATATGTCAGGACATTCAAAATGGGCAAATATTAAGAATAAAAAAGCGAAAACCGATTCACAAAAAGCGGTTGTGTTTCAAAAGTATTCAAGAGAGTTAATTGTTGCAGCACGACTTGGCGGTCCTGATCCTGCAGGAAATTTCAGGTTGAGAACGGCAATTGAAAAAGCAAAAGCTGCAGGATTGCCGAATGATAATATTAAACGTGCAATAGATAAAGGTGCCGGAGCAGGTGCGGCAGATAATTATGAAGAATTGACTTATGAAGGTTATGCTGCAGGCGGTGTTGCCGTAGTATTAGAAGCTATGACTGACAATCGAAACAGAACAGCAGGAGATGTAAGAAGTATTTTTACTAAATTTAACGGCAATCTTGGTGAAACAAATTGCGTAAGCTGGATGTTTGATAAAAAGGGTAGTATTGAATTTGATAAATCCGTAGATTTTGAAAAATTATTTGAAGCGGCAATTAATTTGGATGCGGAAGATGTAACCGAAGATGATGATTGTTATAAAGTTATCACATCTGTTGAAAACTTCCAAAGTGTAGTTGAAGGTTTGGAAGCGGAAGGGTTTAAAAGCACTACTGCAGAATTTACCAGAATACCGCAGAATATGATTGAAATTACGGATGTTAAGACCGCAACTTCAGTTATGCGCTTAATTGACAGATTGGAAGAATTGGATGATGTTCAAAACGTCTATGCAAATTGCGATATTCCGGATGATGTTTTACAACAGGTAGAGGTTTAGATTTGTTAGATAAACTTGAAAAACTTTCAAAAATTTTGAATGAAAGCTATAGCGAAAAGTCTTTGATAAATTCATTAAAGACTTTTTTTGCTGCGGAATTTGGGTGTGAAATTTTCCATATTACAATAGAAAATTCAATACTTGATTCTGCTGTTCAAAATTCCGAAAATATTTTAAGTTATCCTATTTTTAAACATAAAAAGGTGATAGGCAGAGTCGATTTTGAAAATAAAACTTCTGAACTTGCGGAGTTTGTTAAGTTTTCTTTGCCGTTTATTTCATTAAAAATTCAAAACATTATTTTAACCGATAAAATGCAGAAAAATATTAACTTTCACGATACTATGAAAAATATTGCAAAGATTATCGAAACCCAGTATGAATTAGGTTATGTAATTCCGCTTATCGGTGAAATGTTAGATAAATTTTTCCATGATTATTTGATTTATCTGTTTTTGAAAGAGGAAACTTCAGGTATTAATTTTTTGGCTTGGCCGGGAGCCTGCAATGATAATTGGATTTTGGAGCTTGTGAATGATATTGAAACTCCTGTGTCATCTGAAGATAAAAAAACTTTTGTTTTACCTCTTAAAAGCGAAGGAAAGTTTGTCGGTGTCTTGGCTGCGAAAAGTACAAATGATTCTGTTTCAGACAAGGATATTGATTATTTATCGCAGTTATCAGTACAGATTGCAACCACAATAAACAGGGCAAATGTATACGGTGAAATCTTAAAGCATGCAACCTTAGATGCTCTAACCGGTTTTTATAATCGACGACAGTTGGAAGAACGTATTAAACAGGAAGTTTCAAATGCAAAACGTCAAAAAGCCCCGCTTTGCGGGATTATGACAGATGTTGATTTCTTTAAAAATGTGAATGACACTTATGGACATGCGGTTGGCGATTTGGTTTTGAAAACGATTGCAAAAGTCATTCGTTCACAACTTCGAGAATACGATATTGCAGGACGTTACGGCGGAGAAGAATTTTCCATACTTTTACCGTTTACAAGTATTGATGAAGCTCAAATGGTTGCAGAGCGTTTAAGACAGAGTATTGAAGAAAAAGTTATAGATATTTCAAAAGTGAATAGCGAATCTGATGTCAAAGAGATAAATGTTACGATATCTTTGGGAATTTATGAAATGCGTGAAGATGATAATGATGAAGATTTGTTGAAAAAAGCTGATAAGGCGCTTTATCAGGCAAAAAATACCGGAAGGAATAAGGTTGTAGTTCAAAATGATTAAATATGAAAAAATTTGTAAAAATTTAGATGATACAAAAGAACTTGCATACAAATTTGCAAAACTTGTCGAAAAGGACGGTTGTTTTATAAACTTGTATGGTGAAATTGGTGCGGGAAAAACTGCTTTTGTAAAACTTGTTGCAGAGGCTATTGGGGTTACTGAAAAAGTTACCAGTCCGAGTTTTGTTATTTTGAATGAATATCATAGTGCAAATATTCCAGTTTATCATTTTGATTTGTACAGGCTTGAAAATGAAGGTGTAAAAACAATAACCGATGAATTAAGAGAATATTCAGAAGGCAGGCAGATTACTTTTGTCGAATGGGCCGAATTTTCGCAAAATGAAATTCCTTTTAATCATATAAAAATAAATGTAACTTATGAAGATGACGATTCAAGACGCTATACTTTTACCGGTGTTGGGCAGGATTGTGTTGAAGTTGTCAGGAGATTGAATGAATGTTAATTTTAGTATTTGATACGTGTTTGGATAAAATGTATGTTACTTTGTCAGAAGATGATAAAATTTTATCTTCGAAAATTGTAACAAATAAGGATAATAAATACCATTCGGCGTTTTTGATTTCTACAATCAAGGAAGTTTTGAAAGAAAACGGCTTTACGCCAAAAGATTTGTCGGCTATCGGAACTAATGTCGGGCCTGGAAGTTTTACGGGGATTAGGGCTTGTACTACTGTTGCAAGAATGATGGCGCAGCAGTTAAATCTTCCGGCAGTAGGGGTTTCATCTTTAGAGGTTTTGTCAAAAATTTCTTCAGCAGAGAAACCTGTTGTTGCATTGGATGCCAGAAAAAATAGTGCGTATTTATATATGGATAATGATATCAAATATGAAGCCGTATCATTGGAGAAAGTTCAAGAACTTTTGTCTGCGGGTGATTATGAATTGATTACAGATGATAAGCTACAGCCGGTTTTGGGTGGAATTTCTTATCAGCAAAAAGAATATCCTCTAGGGGATATTCTTTCTAAATTAGTTTTCAACAAACTTAAAAATGAAAAACCTGATTGGAGAAAGTTGAAACCTCTATATATTCAACCGCCTCCACAGTTATAAAGGCTAGATTTTTCTTTTTCCTCCGTTAAGCCAAGGTGCAGCTTCTAAATCATTGATGTTGTATTTTAGTAAATACTCATCATCTTTAGCCGGAGTGGCTTGTTTTGTTGCGTTTTGTTTAGCACTAACATTTTGAGTCTTTTGTGCAGGTTTTTTGTTGTAATTAGCATCTGTAGTCGCTGCATTTACGACAACATTGGCTTGTAAAAATAATAATGCTAAAATAATTGCAAATCTTCTCATATTTATCTCCTTAGTGGTTAATTTACTAATATTGTAACATGGAAACTATTTTACCGCAATTGTTTAATTTTTCTCTGCCGTTAAGAGAGTTTAATTCGATTAAAAATGCTGCTCCGACAAGGTTTCCTCCTGTTTTTTTGACCAAATTGCAAGCAGCTTTTGCAGTACCGCCTGTTGCCAATAAATCATCAACAACAAGCACATTTGCACCTTCTTCAATTGCATCTGCATGAATTTCAATGGAATCTGAACCGTATTCCAAGTCGTAAGTTTCTTTTATTGTTTCGGCAGGCAGTTTGTTAGGTTTTCTGATTGGAATAAATCCGCAATTCAGTTTGTAAGCCATTGGCATTCCGAATATAAATCCACGACTTTCTATTCCTGCAATATAATCAATTTTTATATCTTTGTATTGGTCACAAAGATAGTCAACCATTGCTTTCATTGTTTGAGCATCTTTAATTCCGGTTGTTATATCTCTGAAGATGATACCTTTTTTCGGAAAATCAGGAACCGCTCTTATTTTATCTTTTACATCTTCAATTGTCATTGTTGTCATTTATTTTTCTCCTATTTAGTCAGTAGTAATTTCTTTAATTCTTCTTTTGCCTGTTTTATTTTTGCTTTAGCTTTTTGTATTGCATGTTCGTGGGCTACAAGTCCGTGTGCTGTTTTTCCCCAATTCATGTCTTTTTTCATAAACAAAATCTTAAATCCTATAAACAGAACTAACGGGAACCAGATTAACAGTAAATAAACTGATGTGTAGATGGACTGGATTAATGCGTCTGTTCTCGGCAGGTTATCGTATCTTCTCAAGCTGTATCTGCAAGCCATTACGAAGCCAAAACCAATTATACATCCCATAATAACTGATGACATCAATGTATGAGGTTGCGCATCTTTTAGCAGGATTTTTAATATTAAAATACCGATTTCTATGATAAACCATCCCGGCATAATAAATTCCGATATATACGCAATCATATCCACTCTGACGCGCATAGACATTTTTTTTGAAGTAAGTATGTCCCAAAAATATTCAAGATATCTTCTTATTGTGCCCTCGAGCCATCTTCTGCGTTGTTTATAAAGCGGGAAAAGGTAAATAATACCTTCTTCATAAACAGCAGTATCAAGACAAAAGCGTACATCCCAGCCTTTTATGTGAAGTCTTGTAGACATATCAAGGTCATCTGTTATTGTATAATTGTTCCAACCGCCGATATCTTCAAGAGCTGTACGTTTAATGAGTTCTCCGTTACCTCGAAGTTCAACTGCACCTTTTACGGAATCTCGACCTACTTGGAAGTGTGTATCCATTGTCATTTCGTTGTTTTGGCATTTTGTAAGCAGGTTAACATCTTTATTTCGTACAATTTTTCTTGCCTGTACCGCCCCAACATCTTTTGGTTCTAATTCGTAAACCAAATTTGTCAAAAAGTCAGGTTCCATAGTTGCGTCAGCATCAAATACCAAAATTGCTTCACCTTTTGCAAGTTTTAAAGCATCATTCAGTACGGCAGACTTACCCGGAAAAGCCTTTTTATCTCTAATTAATGCAATAACTTTTTGGGGATATTTTTTCTCTAAGTCTTTTAATACGGAAGCAGTATTGTCTGAACTTCTGTCATCAATTGCAATTATTTCAAAGTTTGGATAATCTAAGCGCAGAACGGTTTCTATTGTTGTTGCAATAACGGCTTCTTCGTTATGTGCGGGTATCATAATACTCACAAAAGGTTTGTAATCTTCATTCCTGATTTGAGGTTCTTTGAGTTTTTTTCTTTTTTTTAATTTATATGCGAGGTTTGTGAAAATTGCATATAATGCCATTAATGAAACTAAAATGGCTAGCCCCCAAACCGTATAGCTTTGGAACATATAAACAAATGCTGTTAATCCGATTACTATGATAAATAATAAAATTCGCTCTTTCATATCCACCTTGTTATCTGATGATATTATTTTATCAAAAAATAATCTTAAAGGCTCTTATTTATAAATATATTGATACATTTTGCAAAATTACTCTTTTTACTAATAAGAATTGTAAAATCGGAGTATATTTTTTTTATAATTTTTTAACAATACTTTTTTTATCAAAAGGGAGAAATTATATGTCAGCAGTAATAAAAGAAGTAAGGGCTCGTCAAATATTGGATTCTCGAGGAAATCCGACAATAGAAGCAGAGGTTGAGCTTATTTCTGGAGATGTCGGAGTTGCAAAAGTTCCATCAGGTGCGTCTGTTGGGATGTATGAAGCACTTGAACTCAGAGATAATACTAAAGATTTTGACGGGAAAAGTGTTTATAAAGCAATTGAAAATATTAATCATATAATTTCACCGCTTTTAGCACGCAAAGATGCTTCAAAACAGTACGAGATTGACTGTTTAATGAATAATATTGACGGGACAAAAAATAAAGCTAAACTTGGAGCAAACGCAATTTTGGCAGTATCGCTTGCTTGTGCTGCCGCAAGCGCAAAGTTTTATAAAGAGCCATTATACAGATATTTAGGCGGTGTGAATGCTACAGTTTTGCCCGTTCCGATGATGAATGTTATAAATGGCGGAGTTCATGCAGATAATAATATAGAATTTCAAGAGTTTATGATTGCACCTGTCGGAGCTGATTCTTTTTCTCAAGCGATACAGATGTGTGCGGAGGTTTTTTATCGTTTAAAATCAGTTCTTAAAAAACGTGGTTTGTCAACTAGTGTTGGTGATGAAGGTGGTTTTGCACCAAATTTAAACAGAGATATTGAGGCTATTGAAGTTATAATTGAAGCGATAGAAAAATCCGGTTATACAACCGGTGATGTTAAAATTTGTCTTGATATTGCATCAAGTGAGTTCTATCAGGACGGTCAATATGTTATTTCAGGAACTTATTATGAGCCGGAAGGGTTTGTAAATATTTTGCAGGAAATTGTTGAGCAATATCCAGTAATTTCAATAGAAGATGGTATGGCGCAAAATGATTTGAAAGGTTGGAAACTTTTGACTGAAATGCTTGGCAATAGGTGTCAACTTGTCGGAGATGATTTGTTTGTTACAAATTCTGAAAGAATTTTGAAAGGCATAGATGAACTTGTTGCTAATTCTGTTTTAATCAAGCCTAACCAAATTGGAACTTTATCTGAAACAATTGATGCAGTACATCTTGCTCAAAATAATAATTACACAACAATAATTTCTCACCGTTCAGGAGAAACGGAAGATACATTTATCGCGGACTTAGCCGTAGCCTTAAATTGCGGACAAATTAAGGCAGGTTCGCTTTCTCGTAGCGAGCGAATTGCAAAATATAACAGGCTTTTAAAAATAGAGCAGGAAATGGGTTCACATGCAATCTATCTTGGTTTGGATGCCTTTAACCCCAAGTAGGATTTATGCAAAACTATTATATCTAAATATCATATAAAACATCTTGCGTTAATTAATTGATTAATTTTTTTTATTTTTTATAATTGTTGTTAAGAATAATAAAAGAGGAATTGATAACAATGATTATAATAATGGAGCGTGATGCAACCAAGAGTAATATTCAAGCAGTAATTGAATTGTTAAATTCTCACGGTTTTAAGGTTATTGCTCATGAAGGCGATGTTCATACAGTAATTGATGCGCTTGGTGATAAAACAACTCTGTCGCCTGCAAGAATTGAGGCAATGGACGGAGTTAAACAGATTAAGTTCATTAGAGAACCTTTCAGGCTGGCATCAAGAGATAGAAAATCTGAAGATACAGTAATCGAGTTCTCAAACGGTGTAAAAATTGGAGGAGCAAATCGTCCTGTTTCGATGGTTGGACCGTGTTCTGTTGAGGAAAATTATGACGGGCTTTTGCAAGTTGCTGTTGCCGCAAAAGAATTAGGATGTCAATTTTTGCGTGGCGGAGCTTTTAAACCGAGAACTTCACCTTATGATTTCGACGGTTTGGGTGAACTAGGTTTGCAGTATTTGAGAAAAGCTGCTGATGAAACAGGTTTACTTGTTGTTACAGAGCTTATGGATTCTACGGATTTGGATTTGGTATGTCATTATGCTGATGTTATCCAAATCGGAGCCAGAAATATGCAGAATTTCAAATTGTTGAAGTCTGTCGGACATTGTAACAAGCCAGTAATTTTAAAACGAGGTCCTGCAAGTACCATAAGGGAATTCTTGCTGGCAGCAGAACATATTATGTATAACGGAAATGAGCAGGTGATTTTATGTGAACGTGGATTGAAAAGCTTTGATAGTGCGTTTACGAGAAATCTTCTTGATATATCTGCAGTTCCTGTTATCAAAAAATATTCACATTTGCCGATAATTATTGATCCGAGTCATGGTACCGGACAAAGATATCTGATTGAACCAATGGCAAAAGCTGGTTTGGTTGTCGGTGCTGACGGTGTTATGGTCGAAGTCCATTACAATCCGGCAGAAGCCCTCAGCGACGGTAAGCAAAGCCTTTCTATACCTCAATTTAAGGAAGTATTTGCTCATTTAAATACTCTTATTGATACGCTTCACCTTGAAAAAAGCTCTACGCTTTCTGATGTTGAGTAAGCGGCAATTACTAATATACAAGCATGAAAGACTTGAGCATTCTTCCTGCACCATCACCTTTTGTAGATACTACTTCAATGCTGTTTTTGTAGTTTAATGATGTGGAGCTTCCGCCGTCAAACGCCATTGCTCTTTCTAACTTATAACTGTTACATAATTTTTGAACTTCATACAAATCCATCGGATTATCATCTGTAATAATGAATATATGACATTCATCAGTACCTTTTAAGCCGATAATTGTTCTTGATGTTTTATGTAGAACTGATGCAGATTCTCTTATAACTTCCCCCGCCGTATTTTTAACGATAAAGCCTTCTTCTTCCAATCTGAGTTCCGGCAAAATTAATGGTCCGCCCTGTGCTGAGGTAATTAGTCTGCAGCCGAAAGGAACTTCAGATTTATGTGAAACTATTTCATACTGAAATTTATTACCGCATTGCATAACTCTAAATTCAGAACGATTTAAGATTGTTGACATATTACGTCTGAAAAACGGGTTTGCCAAAAGTGCTTGATTAAACATCGGATCTGCTGATGTTATTCCGTCTGTTACTATATAAGAAACAGTTTTCCCACTTTTCGGGTCAAAGAAACCTGCATTAACTGTAAGAGTTGATTTTCCTTTTATATGGGCTTCTCTGTTTGTAATCAAGTCTTCTGAAGCTACAAACTTAATTCTTTTTTTGATTTTTTCGCCCTTTAAAATTATGTGATAAATTCCGTTGTCTTTATCTATGGTTATATCTCCCGCTGCAATTGCCGGAGTTGTAATAATGCTTGATATCAACAATAATATTAAAATTTTAAATAGCTTCATATTATAAATCCTTTGACTTGTAAAATGCGTATATTGCAATCAAAAATGCAAAAGTTGGTAATGTTGCTGTGATGTATGGTGATAATATTTCTTTTTCTGCCAATAAATCAAAGAATGGCAGTGTTATGTAATAAACAAAAATACAACCGACAGCAATTGTAAATCCTATAAGCCTTTGTTCTCTTGGCTTGCTGAAACCTAATATGCATCCCAAAATTGCCAAAAGAACACAAATAAACGGATGGAAAAATCTTTGAAGATATTTGTTTAGAGTATAGTTATATTCTTCCATAAGATTTTCTTTTTTAAGTAACTTTGCATAGTTTCTTAAGTTATGATTGTTTATATCTCGTTCTTTCATAGTGGAATAAACCATTAATGTGAACGCATTTTTTGCGGAGTCTCCTTTTAAAATTTCCATTTTATCAATGTGTTTTATATCAATGTATATGCCGTCATTTGATATTTTGTAGTTGGAAATATCTTTTAATTCCCACCTGTCGTCGTAAGCATATCCTGATTTTGCGCTATAAATATTGGATAGTTGGTGAACATCCTGATAAACTTGATTTGAAAAATCTAAAACTATGACATTTCTAAGTTCTCGTTCGTAGGATTTTGAAACAATAACAGCCATTAACGGGTGGCCGGTTTTATCTTTTTGGGTGTAGATATATTGCGTAGAGCGGACATCTCCTCTTATTGCCATCATTTTTGCAGCAGCCATAGGAGTTCCCCTGTCGCCTGTTACAAAACAAAGTCCGGTAAAAATTAAACTTAATACAACTACCGGTGCAATTATTCTGCCAAAAGACATCCCTACTGCTCTGAAAATTGTTATTTCAGAATCTTTACTTAACTTGTCAAATGTAAACAGCGTTCCTAATAACAACCCGACAGGAAATGCTTTGTCAAGTATTTTTGGTAATTCATAAAACAGAAGTAATACAGCTGTTTTTAGTCCATATTCTCCGGCTAAAGCTCCTTTGATTGTGTTCAATAAGGTTTCCGGTGCAATCCAAACAATTGTGAATAGCAAGATAGCAACCAAGGATGCTGTTGTTACCTGTTTAAATATATATCTATCATAAATTGTTATTTTAGGAAATTTAAATGTCATTATAAAGAGAAATCCTTTCCTAAATAAAATTCTTTAGCAACAGGGTTTACTGCGACTTCTTCACTTCTTCCCTGAATTTTGATTTTGCCGTCAAAAATGACGTAAGCTCTGTCAGTGATGGAAAGGGTTGCTTTTGGGTTGTGGTCGGTAATTAGCACTCCCAATCCTTTATCTTCTGATAACTTTCTTATGTTTTGCTTGATTTCGCCGATAGCAATCGGGTCAATTCCCGTAAACGGTTCATCAAGGAGAATAAAATCAGGACTTGCTGCAAGTGCTCTTGCTAATTCTACACGTCTTCTCTCTCCGCCTGACAGAGAAATTGCCGAAGCTCCTCTCAATCTCGCGACTCCAAATTCGGTCAATAATTCTTCCAGTTTACGTTTCTTTTCACACTCTGTAAGTTTGTCATTCATTTGCAAGACTAGTTTGATGTTTTCTTCAACCGTTAAACTTCTGAAACTGGATGCCTCTTGTGGTAAATACCCAATGCCTGACCGTGCTCTTACGTGCATTGGCCATGATGAAATTTCTTTGCCATCAAGAGTGATACTTCCCTTGTTTGGTTTTACCAATCCGACAACCATATAAAAAGTCGTAGTTTTACCGGCTCCGTTCGGACCCAAAAGGCAGACAACCTCACCTTTATTTATGTTAAATGAAACATCATTTACTACGCTTCTGTCGCCGTATATCTTGATTAAATTCTTTGCCTCAATTCTCATTTTATCCCCTTGTATTATCAGATTACATTTTACCGAAAACATACAGATTTTGCAAATTTAAAATTTAAATGAATTATATCTTTAAATAAACATTAAGAATTGTAAAAATAAATGGGATAATATGTTACTTTTGGCTAAAAATTGGGAATATATACCATGTACACAGACCATTTTCTTTTTCTTTATTTTCTCCTACACATTAACCTTTTACCAAATGCCGTTAGCGCGGCTATTTTTATTGCAATAAAAAAGACTAACTACAAAGGTAATTAGTCTTTTTTGTTTATTGTTATTTGATTTTATTCGTTATTGTCAGTTTCTTCTGTTTCATTTTTTGCAGCTTTTTGTTTGCTTATAAGGTCTTGAAGTTTATCTTTAATTTCGTCACCTTTTTTTTGAATTTCAGAAACTGCATCATCTGCTTTTACTTTTATTTGTTTAGCTGTTTTGTCTGCTCTTTCAGCCATTTCTTGAGCTGTATCAGCCAGTAGTTTTCTTGTTTCTTCACCTGATTTTGGTGCAAGTAAAATTCCTGCGATTGCGCCAATTGCTCCACCGACAACAAATCCTGCTAAAAATCTTGATACTGACATATTTTTAATCTCCTTTGCTTTAGTCTTACATAATTATAAATCCGGTCGAAAATTATTTCATTGCCCGAATGTTTATTTTCTTTTGCATTTTGAAACAAGAGAAAATACGGTCATAAATCCCTTAATAAATCCGCCTAACAGATTTTCGGAGATGGCTTTAGTTTTTGTTAGTGCATTTTCAATGCCGGACTTTACGTTACCTACGCCTTCATCTGTATTTTGGATTATTGAATTAACTGAGCGCATAGTTTCGTTCAATTCTTTTAGTGTCGGTTTTAATTCTGTATTAAGCATTAATGAAGTATCATTAACATTTTTGGTCAATGTAGATAAATCCATTAATAATCTTACTGTGTAATAGCCGATTACACCGATAACAATCGCCGTTACTATGACTAAAAAAGTCAATCCGTGATTTAAGATGATTTGTGATAATTCGATAGTCATTTTCATTCCTTTGCTAAATTAATTAGTAATCAAATTCGTTTTCGTTTCCGTTTTCGAAGTCTTCAAGTTCTTTTGCTTTTTGCATTTTTTTAGATTTAACCGAGTTGTTCAGTTTTCTAAATTGTCTTTCTATTCTGTATTTCATTAAATCAATGGATTCCATTGCTTGTTTCTTTGCTTCTGCAATTTGCGGTGCGTGTTCGTCGTAAAAATCGCATACCGTGTCTTTAAGTTCTTTTCTTGATTCTTCACCTGATTTTGGTGCATATAGAACACCTGCGATAATCCCGCCGACTACTCCGGCAATTACGCCCATTGAAAACATAAATGCTTTGTTCTTACTCATAGTTGTAAACCTCGTCTTTCAAATTTCTTCATAATTGTAACATATTTTTTAGCGAATTTCAATACTGCATATTGATTTATATGCAATAAAATTTTCTATTGTCAAAATAAAGCCGGAGTTATACTTTAGTAAGTTTTCGTATTGTGAGGATAATTTCCACAATGGTCAGAATTTTTTTGTATGGAATATTTAAAACCCACATTGCCAAATCTGTTAGAGCTTTACTTTTAAATAAATTTTTGCAATTTTCAACCCTGTTTGAAACGGATGAAGTCAGACAATTTAGTTTAGAATGAATGTTGTTTATTATTTCATGAATTTTTTGTAAATTGTCTTTTAGCATCGGTTGAAATTCGGTCAATTTCTTGTTGTAATCGCACACAACAGCGTTGGCTTTTTTTATCTTTGAGATAATCCAGCTTGCAACTATTAGTTCAGCTAAAAATATGATTGTAAAAAATAGTGTGAGCATCTTTCAACTTTTCTTGTTTTGTATTAGGATTATAATATATCATATGTTGTATTATTGGAATACGTCTAAAGGACTATTTATGGGAAAGATAAAGTTTTATATATCATTGTTGTTGGCGAGGTTTATTTATACTGCGATAAAAATTGTTGGAAAATCTTCCGGAACATCGTTTACGGGTATGACTGTTTTAAGATTTTGTCCTGAGTTTTTGAAATACTGTCGTTCTTATGTTTCGCAGACAATAAATGTGACGGGAACTAACGGAAAAACTACAACTTCGGGTTTGCTGGCTCATATTCTTGAAGGAAACAAAAATAGTGTTGTACATAATGTTAAGGGTGCTAATATGCTTACAGGTATTGCGAATGCGTTTGCTCTTAACCTAAATCCGTTTAAAGCTTTTGATTATGCTGTTTTGGAGTCAGATGAGGCTTATCTAACTAAATTTTATGATTATTATCGTGCGGATTTTTTGTTGGTGACGAATTTGTTTAGAGATCAGTTGGATAGATATGGTGAGCTTTCAACGACTGCAAGTTTTATCCAAAATGCAATTGATAAAAATCAGAAATTACAGCTTCTTTTGAACGCGGATGATCCGTTGGTTGCGAATTTTCGTAATCCTGTTAAAAATTTATATTACGGTTTTGAAAAAATAGAAATTTGTTCTAAAAAGCATACAACAGTGTCGAATGCTCCGACAGAAGTGTTTAATTGTGTTTGTGGCGAACCGTTGCAATATTCTGTACAATTTTTTGCTCAACAAGGTCATTATTACTGCCCGCATTGTGGTTTTAAACGTCCGGAGCCTGATTTTAAAGGTTATGTAAAGGTTTATGATGATTATTCCGAACTAAAAATAGTTTATAACAATGGGGAATACTTTTTCCGACTAAATTTAGTTGGTCTTTATAATGCTTATAATGCTTTGGCTGCAATTTCTCAGGCGTTGTTGCTGGGTATTGACAAAAATGTCATATCTGAGGCGGTTTTATCATACAAATCTATTTTTGGCAGAGCTGAAAGACGTGTTATAAACGGGCATGAAACTCTTATTCAGCTCATAAAAAATCCGACCGGTGCAAGTGAAGTCCTTAAAACCGTTGATTTAAATTCAAATATAGTTATAGCGATAAATGACAATTATGCTGACGGCAGAGATATTTCATGGTTGTGGGATAGCGATTTTGAGCAACTAAAAGATGCTAAAAATCCTATTGTTACGTCAGGAATAAGGGCAAATGATATGGCGTTAAGGTTGAAGTATGCAGGTGTTGCTCAAGATAAAATTATTGTTGAACCTGATATAAAAACAGCTATTGAAATTGTTACAAAATCTGATAAGATAGAAGACAGAGTTACGATACTTCCGTCATATACGGCATTATTGAAAATTAATAAAATGAAATTTTAAAGGAGGCACAATGCTATTAGGGGTAAATATAGATCATATTGCAACATTGAGAAATGCCAGAGGCGGATTTGAACCGGATCCGATTTTGGCGGCGGAAGTTTGTGAAGAAAACGGAGCAACATCAATTACCGCCCATCTCAGAGAAGATAGACGCCACATGAAAGATAGTGATATAAAAGCTTTGATGAAAGTTTTGAAAACTAACTTGAATTTGGAAATGGCAGTAACGGATGAAATGCAAAAAATTGCTTTAGAAATAAAACCTCATTCTGTTTGTTTAGTTCCTGAAAAACGTCAGGAAGTGACTACTGAAGGCGGGTTAGATGTAGCAGGGCAACTGTTGCGGATAACAAATTTTATTCAACCGCTTGTAGAAACAGGAATATATGTTAGTCTTTTTGTTGATCCGGTAGAAGAACAGATTAGGGCTGCAGCCAATACCGGAGCACAATTTGTTGAATTGCATACAGGTCAATATTCGATTGCTTTTGGTACTTCTGAAGAACAAAACACTTTTAACGCTTTAAGTGAAGCGTCACGATTGGCGCATGCTCTTGGTTTGAAAGTTAATGCTGGTCACGGTTTAAATTATCAAAATGTACACAGAATGCGACAAATCCCTGATTTATATGAATTAAATATTGGTCACAGCATAATTTCCCGTGCGGTATTTACAGGGCTTGCGCAGGCAGTAAAAGAAATGAAAGAACTTGTTAAATAGGATTTAAGATATGTCAAAATCAAAAGAAGAAATTATAGAAGAAATGCAGCTTGTAGTAAATCAGATGGTTGTTGATGATTTGGAAGAAAACCCTGATTTGGCACAAGAATATTTTGATTGTGCTTGCTGCGGAAAAAGTAAATGTCTTGCAGGTTCAATACAATACGGAGATTATAGGCTTTGTAATGACTGTGTATTGCTTGCCGAAACAGGATTTGCTTTAGGTAAATTCACAGATATTCAAGATTTAATGGATGCAATGGAAGACAAACGTCTTGAAGAACTCTGTAACTTTATTAAAAACGAAGAAGCAAGACAAAAACAAATGGAAAATTAAGATTTACTTAATTTTGGCTTTTAATAACAACGCCAATCCGCTTATCAAAGTTGTAAATATTGCAGCTCCAACCCCTTTGATGAGTGCGGCGATTTTTGTTTGTTTATTTAAGTTTTTTTGAAAATCTTCAACGGAAATTGCACCGTCCCACATTTTTCCGTCAGGAGTTCTTCCACCGATAGGAATTTTACCGTTTTTTGCTATAGCTTGCGCATCTTGTACTGCTTTTTTATTCAGTTTTGATTGAAAATAGTATGAAGCTCCGCTCGCGCCGACAAAGCTGCTTGCTGCCATTATTCCTAAACATTTTGCTACACTTGCCATAAATATACTCCTTTACTTGTTACGTTGTTTATTAAATCAGAAAATGATAATTTTTTGCTACTTTGTAAAGAATAATTAAAAAGTAACCCAATAGGCATATTGCATTTTTTTTTCGCTAATCGTATTATAAAAGGGTTAAGTTTTTTTAAACTAAGGTTTTATTTTTCATGTTATTAGGGTAATATAAATTTATGGCAACAGAAGAAAAGTTATATTCAGATATTCCGCCGACGAAATTACGGAACAAAGAGGAGAAATTCAAACCGGCAAAGACCAATCGTTTTTGGTTGACAATAGCAAGTCTGTTTTTCTTTAATATGTTGCAGAACAGATTTTATGCTTTTCGATATTGCGGTGATGAAAATTATCAGGAACGTGATAAGAATGCTCCGACGATTTTGTATGCACCACATTGTAATTGGTGGGACGGAATTGTTTTATATAACATTACGCACAGAATTTGTCATAAAGAAATAAGGTTAATGGTTGAAGAACTTAACCGCTTCCCTTTACTGAGGAGAGGCGGGGCGTATTCGGTAAACAAAAAATCTGCCCAATCCGCCATGAAAGCATTAAAATATTCTGTTGATTTGCTTGGTGATTTGAGAAATATTTTGTGTATATTTCCGCAAGGTATAATAAGACCGCCTCATTTCAGGCCGTATATTTTTCAAACCGGTTTGTCTTATATTGCCCAAAATGCAGTAAAACGCTACGGCAAAGTAAATTTAATTCCGGTATCTATTGACTACTGTTTTTTGCGTGATAACCGTCCTGAGGTTATTGTTGATTTCGGCAAGTGCATAGAACTGACAAATCCTGATATTGACAGGAAAGATTACACCAAATTCCTTGAGGCAAAACTGACTGAAACAAGCGACAAGCAGTTCCAAAATATTTCTCAGGGAAACATGGATTCTTACAAGATTTTATTTAAGCAGCATTTGAAATGGTATCGTCGAATAGAACAACGACTAAAAAGAATTGATTTACCTGATGTTTCGGGAGTTTGATTTTTCTGATTGTAACGATATGTAAAGATTATATAAAAAATATATCAAATTAAGCAATTAATCATTAAAAATTTTTTTTATATAAGAGTAACGAGGTACAAACAGATTTCATGGAAAAGATGACTGAGCAAAACTTAGAAGTAATCGAAGCAACTCAAGAGATGAGAGGAAAAGAAGTTGTTGAACAACGTCAGGAGTCTTTTCAGACAAATCCCATTGCAAGAAAGCTGCTGGACTTTAGCTTGTCTAACAAAACCCGCAGATTTTCAGTCAAGGACTTGTTTACACGATAGGCTCGCGTAGCACGGTTTTATGAGGATCGATACGCACATGAATTTGTGCGGTTTGTGAAGAGCTGAACCCTGCGATGTACTTCGTTACTTCATTTTTTAAGGGTGTGTATTTTTCAGAACTTAACATTTTATTGACGGTTGTTTATGTTTAATTTACTATCGTGAAAAGAGGAAATGGAGTGGATATCTCCAGCTGTAGCCGCAGCCGTAAAAGCCGGAATGCTCAAAAAATAACTCATCCACGTGCTTTTGGATGTAGTAAATGTTTTTTTGAAGCATCCTCTAAGATTAGAGGATTTTTTTATGCCACTTGGAGCAACCGCAAGTACAAACAGAATGAAAGCAGGAACTTGTCCGCACGGGCTACCGTTAGGGGCTTGTCCTATATGCAACGGAATGGCTGGGGGCAACTCTACGACAAAACGTGATATACCTCGTAATGTTGGGGAAATGACTTATAACCAATGCGCTGCAATTGGTGCAATGTTAAGGGCTCAAAAACACGCAAAAGAACAGGCAAAATTAGCTCAGCAAAATCATATTCAGGCTTTGGTGGATTTTCAAAAAAATCTTGCATCAGTTCATCAAAGATTAATGGATTTAAAAGTTATGATAACGGAGAATTTGCCGGCTATTATTGCAAAACCACTTAATTTTGTACTTGGTAATGTTGTAATCAGAGTTTTAAATTTTGTACAAAATTTACCCGTTGTATTTGCAAATATTTCTCAAGCATTTGCGCAAATAACGGATAAATTAACGGCGGTTTTTGGAGAATTAAAAGCTGCAGTACAGGAGAAAGTTTCAAAATTTTTGACGGATGTGAAGAAGAAATTAAAGAAATTATTTTTTGTATTCGGAGCATTTGAAAGTGATGATGAAGATAAAAAAATTGAGGAAGCAAAACGTACTTTTGAGTTAAAAACTTTATTACATAAAATAGGTGAAACTTTAAAACGTAGGAAGGAAACAGAAAAAGATGAACATTAACCCGCTAAATGATGCGGAAAATATAAGGCAGCAAAGGAATTTAACAAATTCTCAGCGCAGAGCAAGTGTAACGACAAAAGAAGGTGTACTTGTCAATAATCTTATCAAAGACAAAGAAACAGATTTATCAGAAACAAGGGATACGTATTTGATTTCTGATAAAGTGTCAATGCCGGCGGAATTATATTCTAATAACAGGCATGTTGATAAAAAACTTTTGCCGTTAAGTGGTATTGCATTGGGGGTAATGTCTGTGTTTGCTTTGGCTACTTTATTTGTAAACAGATGTGCAAAAATTGCCAAAAATTTACCTCAGGAAAAATGGTTACCGGCACTAACACGTAATGTAAATTTGAGCAATGAAAGTCATCAAATAGTTTATCAGATGTTGCAAAGTCCTAGTAAAAAAACATTTGTTGCGGGATTGGGAGCTTTGGCATTTGGAGCAATGGCGTTTATGGGCGGAGCATTTTTTGACGGCTATAAGGAAATATGGGTACGCCGAAAAGAATCCAATATTCAAAAGAATTTACAAGAAGAACTTGTTGCGGTGGAAACTCAATCTTTTTCAGGGAAGATGCAAATTATCCGAAGTATGATGTCAAAGTATACTGCGGATTTTGAAAAATATATCTCTCCGAACGGAGAAAAAATGTCTACGAATTTTGGAAAGCATATGTATTCAAAAGTTCCGTTTATGTCATTGGGAAGAGATAAAGCTAACTCTAAAAAATCAAATGTTTGGAATATATTGCTAGGAATTGGTACTTTTGCCGGGATTGTCGGACTTGGATTTGTATCGCTTAAAAATCTTACCAAAAGCAGAATACATATAGAAGAGGGTATTACCAGAACTAAAAATTTGATAATAGAAGTTGTAAAAACATCTACTGAAGCGACAAAAGAGCTTGATAAGGATAATCTTGAGCATATGTTCCGTTCAATTGAGGCATCTTCCGGTGCGGAAGAATTTATAAAAGAACAGGTTAACATCTTAAATTGGAAAAATAATGGTGAAAAACAAAAATTTTTGGATAAAATCTTGACGTATATGCGGACTTCGACCACAAAAGCAAATCCGAATTATGCGGGTGATGGAACTCCAAAACCTGCATTTAATTCTTTTGTAAATGAATATCTTGCGTTCTTTTATAACTGGCTCTTGGATACCTCAAATCCTCAATTTAAATATCTTTTTCTTGGAATAACCGGAGTTACTGCGGTTGGATATGGCGGAAAACTTGCTGCGGATGCAATAAAGGAAGTTCAGGTGAAAAAGATAAACGCCGAAACCGAACTAGAATTACAAAAACGCCTTGTGTCTACTGAACTTCGGAATTTTAAATCAAAAAAGGATGCCGCAATTAGACCGCTTGTTGAAGAATTTTACAAACAAGTAGATAGCGGTAATCGTTCCCAAGAAGAATTGAAAATGATGGCAGAAAATATTTTATTTGAAATCAAAAACGGACCGCCGTTTGTATATAGTTAGAAAAGGAGTAGAATGTATGATTCAGCCTGTTCAATCATATCAAAATCAATATATTGGTTGCAATTGTCGTTTACCTGAAAACGGCAGAAATTACTGTCTGTTTGATAAAAATGAAGTTGATTATTTTGTTAAGCAAGGAGAAAATGCCATACCGTATTTAACTGATGTTTTGAAACACTCAAACGATGAACGACAAATAACCGAAACGCTCTATATATTTGATAGAATGATTGATAACGGAGCAAAGGGTATAGACAAGTTGTATCCTGTATTTGCAAGGTTTAATAATACCGAATCCGCAAATATCCAAACTTATTTGGCAGGAATTTATCGAAAAATTCAGGTCCCGGATGCTTTTGGACCGCTTATAAAAATGCTGGTGCAAAACAGTTTGAAGCCACACAATCCGCAACAACCATTTGATCCGAATGAGGAAATCGGCGGAGCAATTTTAAGTTATTTATCGGATAGATTTCGCCAATCTTAATTGGGTTTTATGAATGAATTTGGAACGGACATTTTGTACAATGAGCTTTAGGATGAAGTATCAAGTTATCTTCAAGGTCATACATTCTTGCAATTCTTGTATCTAAAGGGGCTCCGCATTTTGGACATTTTAAACCGCCCGCGCCGTTTAAAATCAACTGTTTAAGACTTTCTATAATTTCTGGCGATACAATATCGTTTGCAATATCTTTTTCAAGTTTTTTTATTTCGTGGGGTTCGCATTTTAAAACTTTTGCAATCGCCTGGCGAATTGTGACGGGTAAAAATAATTCTTTTCCCGCTTCCACTTCTTCTATTGTTTCGAGAGGAATGTTTGCAGCAATGGCAAGTCCTTTTTGAGTAAGTCCCAGTTCTTCTCTTTTAGTTTGTATAAATCTTGCTAATGTTTTCATGCTCTTATCCTACCATGAAAACTATTCAGATTATAAAAAAAATAATTGTTACGAAATGTTAACTAAAGTTTATTAGGCTGAAAGTGTTGATATTGTTGAATTTTAGCTTTTGCGTAAAATTTTTATTCTTTTGATAGAGCAATTTTGTATGAGCAAAAATCTTTATATAGGTAAGGGAAAATTAAAGAAAACGGGGAAAAGGCTATGTTTACATACTTATCATTTGCTGATGCGCCTTATATGGGCTGCCTACCAACAGGAGTTACACATTTTGGAGGGGATACTCAGGTATTTACGATTCCGCCGGAATGTTGGGCGGGACCGGCTAATAATATTTACTTCAATCCTTTGGCACAGCAGGCATTGATGCCGCCGGCAACAGGATTTTATCCGAGTGTTGATATAGGTTCTGTTCAGCAAGCAGGTATTGAAATGGCTCAGACTCTAACGATGAATGGTGTTGTTGCAACCATAAATTCTATGATTACAAGATGTGCTAACACTATATCTTCGTTGAAATCACGATTGAATGCGATGTTACTTGATGAAAAGCTCACAGATGAGCAACGCAAAACAGTAAACGATTTGCTAAAACGCTTGGATGAACAAGAAGAAAAATTACGTGATTTGCAAAGCGCAACTGATTTAGAAGTGCCTGAAAGAGGTAAAAAAGCTGAAGAAATTGAAAAAGCGCTAAGAGAAATTATGAATGATATGGCAAAAGTTAAAAACGGCGGAAAAGTCGATGGCGATACAGATACCGATACTGATACGGATATCGACAATGATACAGATATAGATACCGATACAGATATTGATAATGATACAGACATCGATAATGATACAGATATCGACAATGATACCGATACTGATACTGATGATAAAACTAAGATTAATAAACCAAGGGCTGAAAACTTCCCAAGTGCTATAGTTTCTGCAGTTGACGCGTTTTATGATGCAGTCTATTGCGTAGGAACTGATGATGCAGCATTCGAAGCGGTCTGTGGTATAATTACAAAAGATACTGTAATGGATATAATGCTTGCTTGGAATAAATATCACTCCGCAGAAAAAGGTGAATCATTTATGAAAGCCTTTATGTGGGATGCAGATGCAGATCAGAAAAAGAAATTTGGTAAACAAATCGCAAGAGCATTGCGCGAAAAAGCTGAGGAACTCGGTATCTATGATGAATGTAGAGCAGAATTTGCAGCAATAGATAAAGAACTGGGCAGTTGGTTCTACATTAGTAATGATATTGCAGCTCAATATGATGCAATAATTAAAAAGATTGCAGATAAAATGGGCAGTAAATACGGTTCACCTCAGGCAAAAGGTGCATCTCAAGCAGAAAGTTCATCTTAACCAAATACAGGTTTATGATTCCTCAAAATAAGTAAGAGAAGTGAAAGATAATGTAGGTTAGAAAAGTAGTGTAGAAAATTTGTTCCCGAACCATTCGGGAACTTTTTTTACGAAAGATGTTAATAATATTTACTTTCCTCTTGATTTTTGAGTTTGAGTGTATTATCATCTGTCCTGTAGAGTGCTTACGCCAATAATCACTCAACAAGAAAAGGAAATACTAATATGTCAATTAACTTAAAAAACAAACAAGAAATTGTTAAAGAATTCGGAAAAGATGCAAAAGACACAGGTTCATCAGCAGTTCAAATTGCTATGTTAACTCAAAAAATTTCTGAGTTAACTGAACACTTGAAATCTAATAAAAAAGATTTTGCAACAAAAAGAGGTCTTTTGATGATGGTAGGTAAGAGAAAAAGATTACTTGCTTACGTAAAATCTCAAAATCTTGATGAATACAGAGAATTGATTAAAAAATTAGGAATCAGAGGTTAATCTGATAAAGCGTTAAAAGTACCGACTGATATTCAGTCGGTACTTTTTTTGAAAATTTTTCTAATGGGGTATTTTGAAAAAATTTTTCTTGTTGTATAATAACGGAGTGAAACAAGTCAATTATTAAAAATTTATAAGGAGAGGGGTATTATGGTTGAAACATTAACCGCGACAGAGGGTATAATTACTAAGGTTATCGGACCTGTAATCGACGTCGAATTTCCGTCGGGTGACTTGCCAGGAATTTACACCGCATTGAATATATTTACCGATAACGGAACAAAAATTGTTGCAGAAGTGCAGCAGATGCTTGGTTCAAATCGTGTGCGTACGGTTGCGATGTCTTCAACTGACGGTTTGAAACGCGGAATGAAAGTTATAAATACTAATGAACCGATAAAAATCCCTGTAGGTAAATCTATTTTAGGCAGAATTTTGAATGTCGTCGGTGACCCTGTTGATAACGGCGGGGCTATTGAGGCTGAAACATATTTACCTATTCATAGAGAATCTCCGAAACTTGTTGACCAAAATACCGAAATCGAAATTCTTGAAACCGGAATTAAAGCAATTGACTTATTGCAACCTTATCAAAAAGGCGGTAAAATCGGACTGTTCGGTGGCGCAGGTGTTGGTAAAACCGTTCTTATTCAAGAATTGATACATAATATTGCGATGGCGCACAACGGGGTTTCCGTATTTGGCGGTGTCGGAGAAAGAACTCGAGAAGGAAATGACCTTTGGAACGAATTTAAGGAAAGCGGAGTTTTGGATAAGGTCGGTTTGGTTTACGGACAAATGAATGAACCGCCCGGAGCAAGAATGCGAGTTGGTCTTTCAGCATTGACTGCCGCTGAATATTTCAGAGATTTTTCAAAACAGGATGTATTATTGTTTATTGATAATATTTTTAGGTTTACTCAGGCTGGGTCTGAGGTATCTGCCCTGTTGGGACGTGTGCCGTCTGCTGTTGGTTATCAGCCGACATTGGCTACAGAAATGGGTGAATTACAGGAAAGAATTACTTCAACCAAAGATGGTTCAATTACGTCTGTTCAGGCAATTTATGTGCCGGCGGATGACTTGACTGATCCGGCTCCTGCTACTACATTCTCTCATTTGGATGCGTCTACTGTTTTATCAAGAAATATCGCATCGTTAGGTATTTATCCTGCGGTTGATCCGTTGGAATCAAATTCAAGGGCGCTTGATCCTCATATTATCGGGGAAGAACACTACAACGTAACAAGAAAAGTCCTTGAAATTCTTCAAAAATACAAAGAACTTCAAGATATTATTGCCATTTTGGGTATGGATGAGTTGTCCGAAGAAGATAAGGAAACTGTTAACAGGGCAAGAAAAATCCAAAAATTCTTATCTCAGCCGTTCTTTGTTGCAGAACAATTCTCAGGTATTCAGGGTAAGTATGTGAAAATTGCCGATACAATAAGAGGGTTTAAGGAAATTATTGAAGGTAAGCATGATGATATTCCTGAACAAGCCTTTTATATGGTTGGTACAATTGAAGAAGCTGTAGAAAAAGCAAAAACAATTGAGGAATAATTTATGAAATTAAAAATTATTACACAAGAAAGAGTTGTTTTTGATGAAGAAGTTGATGCCGTATATTCAAAAGGTATTGATGGCGAATTTGGCTTGTTAAAAGGTCACGTTCCGATAATGACGGCTTTAGATATCGGAGTTACCCGTGCAATTATCGGAGAAGAAGTCAAGATGTTCACCACAATGGGCGGTATTCTTCAATTTAAAGATGAGGAATGTCTGATTTTGACAACTCTTGCAGAAGCTGATGTCGAAATTGACGAGGTTCGTGCAAGAGAAGCGCTTGAAAAAGCAAAAAGCAGATTGAGAAATGCTAAAGCGAGAATGGATGCAAAACGCGCGGAAGCTGCGATTGCAAGAGCCGAAGCAAGACTGAAAGCTAAGTTGTCTAAATAAAATTTAATATATTTACATTTTGTTTTGACTATATTATAATTGGTTTGGTAAAGTTT
>CAMGGL010000002.1 GCA_946055575.1 uncultured Candidatus Melainabacteria bacterium | reverse complement strand
CATAATAAGAGCGTCTTCAAAAAATGTTTCATAAAAATCCCCTAAACGATACCATAATAAAATGTCAGGATTTTGTTTTTTTATTTCCAAATACTGTCGCATAACTGCAGTTGTATCATCCGGATTAACTTCCCAACTGTTTATATATTTGATTTCAGGTTTGCTCATATTATAATAATATTATTAAAAAAAGAGGATTTCAACATGGGTTGTTTAAAAAACGTAACACGGGCGATTTTTCTGACAATTGTGGTTGTCGGGTTTATGGCATTGGGCGGACAAAAGTATCTTAAACAGCAAATACAGAATATTATTTCTCCAAGTAAAGATACTGTTATGGAACGCGCACAAAAAGTCGGTGATTTTTCCAAGATAAATAAGGAATTTGAAATAGAAAAAGCCGCAGGGATATTGGGATATAATGCTGTTTTAGCTGAACACAAGGCTTCCGGGCAAAAAATGGTTGTAGTTGATTCTGGTAAAAAACAAATATTAACACCTGATGATATCAAAGCTGCCGATGCGGAAAATCGAATCAAAGCTGCGATTAATAAAGTCAAATATCAAGCTGCTGCATTAGAGGAATTTACGGTTACCGAGAAAGGTACAATGAACTCTTACGGTCAGGAAGTTCCTTATGTGAAATTCAGAGCGAGAATAAAAAAGTTTCCTACAGGAGATATTGCCGGTATAATTTCGGTTGTTAAAGACGAAAACGGCAACGATAAAATACTTGTTTCCGCGAATGATAAAGACCGTTATTCGCAATTGATTTCAAATGAATTTTTTAAAAATATAAAATAAATTTGATTGCGTAAAACTTTTTTTTAGATTAGAATTTGCTTATGTTGAAAAATTTTATTTCGGGATTGGTAGAAAAATACAATAATACAAAAATATTAGACAGATACCTTTTAAAACAAGTTATTGAAATGTTTTTAATGGGGGTATTTGTTTTTACGACGATTATATTTGCGTCGGATACGTTTATTACGTTAATAAAACAAATTGCAAAATTCGGAATACCGTTTAAAGTAGCATTTATTATGATATTGTTGAATTTACCTGCGGTTATTGTTATGACAATCCCTATGGGTGTATTGTTGTCGACTGTTATGACTTTAAATAAATTAAGTTTGTCTTCTGAAATAACTGTAATGCGCTCATGCGGAATAAGTTTGAACAGAATAGCAAAGCCGATTTTTGCCTTTGCTATTGTAATGGCGTTATTCAGCTTTGTTATTAATGAAACGGTTGTTCCTATAATGACAAAACAATCTCAGGATTTGGCATTGTGGGCATTAGGTCAAAAGAATATTCCTGACGGAAAGCAAAATTTTGTATTTAAAGAAACCGGTGATGCAGGTGTATTGAAACGATTATTTTATGTGGGTTTGTGTGATAAAAAAACTTTGTATAACGTAACTGTTTTAGATAATTCAACAGATGGCACTATTCAGGTTTTGCAAGCTCGCGAAGGCAAAACTTCCCCAAAGGGTTGGCAGTTTGAAAAAGGTGCGGCATATACAATTGCTGATGATGGACAGGTTTTAAATACAACTTTATTTGAAACATCAGTTGTACAGTTTGGTCTTGATTTATCAAAGGAGTTGAATAAGAAAACTGCAAAAGAAATGAATTTTATGAAACTTTCAAAATATCTTGCAAGTACCGAACTTGAGGCGCGTGACAGACAGATTTATACAATTGAACTTTTTGATAAAATTGCACTACCTATTACAACGATTGTTTTTGTGTTGCTTGGTGTGCCGCTTGCAATTACTCCGCCAAGAGTAAGATATAACAGGGGATTTCTATTCAGTATCCTGATTATATTTGCATATTATGTTGTCCGAGCATTAGCAATATCGTTTGGGGAAGCAGGTTCATTGAACGCTTTTATTGCAGCATGGCTTCCTAATATAATTTTAACCGTATGGGGAGTATGGTTGTATTATAAAAAAGTTTATACAATTTCATAAAGTTTTTGTAAAATCATACTTTTAATGGTAAAAAATTTTATTTTCTTGTTTTAAAATGGTTGTATGGATAACAGTAACAATCAAAAGGTAAACGGAAACATTTTTAGTCGGGATTTTAATTTTTCTTCCGGCAATCCTTTTAATGGAGATTTTAATTCACAAAATTCATCTTCATTCTTACCAGCTAACAATGTGACCAATCCTGTAAAACGACTGAATGGCTACGATTCTACGATTTTAAATCAAACAAATTATGAGGGTGCGGAAGCTGAAGAACTCAGTATTGAATATAGAATAAAAGAAAAAGAAGCTATAGTAAAAGATTTGGATGCAAAAATAAAAGTTGCTGATAATTATGGAACTCAAAACGAGGCATTAGGGCTAAAGGCTAAAAAGAACAGAATTTTACAAGAACTGGATGTTTTGAGAAAACAACAGCTATATGGCGGGAGAGTTTTGGGTGAAAAAAATACATTTTCTCATCAGGAATTTAAAAAGAAGATGCCTGTTATTTACAAAATTCAAGAATTTATATCAAGACAAATTCTTGCTAGGGTTTCAAAAAAGATTAACTCGGTTGTTACCTTGACTGATTCTTTGGAACAGCTTTCGGAAATCAGTAAAAGTGTTGATGAGCTTGTAGGGATGAATGTTCCTTATGGTGAAAAAGTACAAAATTATGAAAAGTTGACTGAATATTTAAATCAGGCAAATATTATTCATTCAAAAATTTCAAAATCTATGGGCAAAAAGATTTAAAATAAACTTGAAAAGAAAAATTTTTATGTTTAATATACTTTAATATACTGATAAGGTGAAGTAGGGATTGTATGCTATTGAAAGTTTCCCCTGAAAAAATTCGTTCAATCGGGTTTAGGGTTGTTAATAAATTCAGATTAGCTTGTAATTATTCGGCATTAAAAGATTTTAAACTTTTGTCAAAATCTGAAAATATGCCGGCTAGTAATGCTATGAAGAATGCAGTAAAGATTTTTGAACCGGATTTAGAAGCAGATACTTTCAGTTATATTTCGGTGGGAAAAATTTCGGATTCTTCATATCATAGCGAAATTATGACCTTTTATGATAAATGTAAACGTGTGGTGATGCGAGTATTTAAGAAGAATGGTGAGTTGAATAAAATGCGTTGTTATGAGTATCCGTCTTGCGATAGTAGAGTTATTTCAACTTACGAACCTTCACATTCAGGTGATAATTTTGCATTAGTTACTGCAGAGTATCAGCGGATTACGACACTAAGGTTACATTCACAATTAAGAACGGAAAAATGTCCACAGCGAATATCTTCAAAAAAAATTGTGGTATCTGATTCTGATGGTAAAAAAACTCGAGAAATTACATTTTTATACACTCCGTTTAACAGAGGTGTTGGAAAACCTTCTGATAGGAGGTTGCTAAAAGGTTTAATTACAAAAGAGGGTAATGATATTGTTTTAGGGAATATTGAAAAAACTGATAATGTTGATTTGGATATGAATGATAAATACTTAACAGTCAGATTTTTAGATCCACGAACGGATATTGGAATTCAGACTTTGACACGACAGCTTTTAAAATCAAAATTTTTAGATAAGTTACGAATTTCAGTATTTACAAATTGTCAATTAAGTGAAAATACAGAGGGTTCTTTTTCCGCAGCTTCAAGACGTATTTTGTTTAAGAATTTTTCAAATGCTAAATTTCATGAAAGAGCTGTGGATTGTGTTGCTCATGAAGTTGAACATGCTTATCAGTATGCTCAAATCGGTCGACTTGGTAAAGGCAAAACGTCATATGAAACCGACGCAATGAGAATCCTTGGAGAATTGGATAATACAGATGAAATTAGGGAAGCTGTTAAATATTCAATGGCTGATTTAAAGTATCCTTATAAGGATGCGAATTGGTCAAATCCATTTTATAGAGATAATTATCTTGAAAGAAAAGCTCGTGAAGCCAGTGAAAAAATTGTAGATGAATATGAAAATTCAAAAAATTACAATTTTTTTGAAGAGTTTGATCCTATAAGTGTAAATTTTGCATAGTAAAAGTTTATATAGCTTTTTATTTCTCTTGCTAACAATATATGTTTGTCATACAATCATTTTGAGAATAGGCTTTTAAGGAGAAATTATGAACGAGCTTCTAAAAAAATCTGCAGCAGAGCAAAGTAAGGCTTTGAAAAATAAAGAAATTTCGGCCGTTGAGCTTACAAAGGCTGCATTTGACAGAATAAATTCAATTGAGGGTAAAATTGGAGCATTTAATTCTTTGACTGAAGAAACTGCTCTTCAAACCGCAAAAAAAGTTGATGAAAAAATATCTAAAGGTGAAGAATTACCGCTTTTAGCAGGTATTCCGCTTGCTTTAAAAGATAATATGAATTTAATCGGTTCTCGCACAACCGCATCAAGCAAGATTTTGGAAAATTTTGTTTCACCGTTTAATGCAACTATTACGGAAAAGTTATTGAATAACCTTGTTCCTATAGTTGGAAAAGCTAATATGGATGAATTTGCTATGGGTTCATCCAATGAAAATTCAGCTTTTAATAAAGTTCATAACCCTTGGGATTTAAATAAAGTTCCTGGCGGATCATCCGGCGGTTCGGCGGCGAGTGTTGCATCATGTGAAGCAACATTGGCATTAGGGTCTGATACGGGCGGTTCAATTCGTCTTCCTGCAAGTTTTTGCGGTATTGTCGGAATGAAACCGACTTATGGTAGGGTTTCAAGATACGGTTTAATTGCGTTTGCATCATCGCTTGATCAAATAGGACCTTTCTCAAGAACAGTTGAAGATGCAGCGAATTTGCTTGAAGTTATTTCAGGGCATGACCCTAAGGATTCAACTTCGCTTGATATGCCGGTTGAACACTATGCAGCAAGTTTGAATAATGATATTCGCGGTAAGAAGGTCGGTGTAATAAAAGAATTGATGAGCGAAGGCTTAATGCCTGAAGTTCAAAAGGCACTTCAAAATGCGATTGAAACATACAAAAAATTGGGTTGTGAAATTGTAGAAATTTCGTTGTCTAAATTAAAATATTCAATCGGGATTTATTACATTTTGGCAACGGCGGAGTGTTCATCCAACCTTGCAAGATTTGACGGTGTGAAATACGGTTATAGAACTGCAAATCCTGAAAATCTTATGGAAATGTATACAAAAACCAGAGCGGAAGGTTTCGGAGCAGAAGTAAAACGTCGTATAATGCTTGGTACTTATGCACTATCTTCAGGTTATTATGATGCGTATTATAAAAAAGCTCAACAGATGAGAGCATTGGTAACTGAGGAATTTAAGGAAGCGTTTAAACAGGTTGATGTTTTGATTTCACCGACTTGCCCTAATACGGCTTTTGAATTGGGGGCAAAGGCTTCAGATCCGCTTGCAATGTATTTAACTGATATCGCAACAATTAGTTGTAACCTTGCGGGATTGCCGGGTATCAGTGTTCCTGCCGGTTTTGATAATTCCGGTATGCCAATCGGTTTGCAAATCCTTGCACCTCAAATGCAAGAGGCAAAATTGTTCAACTTTGCTTATAAATTTGAACAGGAAAATGATTTTTATAAAAAATTGGCAAATATATAATTTTCTAAAAGGCGGTTTTATAACCGCCTTTTATCTTTGATTTGGCGGTTTTGGTGTTATTATTTACTTTTAATCTATTTATAGTATAATTGTTTCATTAAGAAGGATAGTTTATTTAGAGGGATATGAAAATGACAAAGAAAATAGCTTTTGTTTTTCCGGGTCAAGGTTCTCAGTCTGTTGGCATGGGAAAAGATTTGTATGATAATTTTGAGTCTGCAAAAAATGTTTTTGATACTGCAGATAAAGTTTTGGGTAAAAGCATAACGACATTATGTTTTGACGGGCCTGAAGATAGTTTAAAACAAACGGTTAATACTCAGCCGTGTATTGTTACGATGTCTATAGCTGCGTTAGAGGCTTTCAAATCTGAATTAGGTATTGAGCCTTATGCAACAGCAGGTCACTCTTTGGGTGAATACTGTGCGATGTATTGCTCAGGTGTTATGGATTTGACCTCAACTCTAAAGGCTATTCAAAAAAGAGCTGATTTAATGGGAGAAACAAAAGGCGGAGCGATGGCTGCTATTTTAAATGCACCGGAAGGCAGCATAGAAAAAGCTTTAGAAGAAGCTTCAAGTGTGGGTTATGTTGATGTTGCAAATTATAATTCACCTGCACAAATTGTTATAACAGGAGATGAGGCTGCTGTTTCAAAAGCTGGCGAACTGTTGTCTGCTGCGGGAGCAAGAAGGGTTGTTCCTTTGGCGGTATCAGGAGCTTTTCATTCAAAATTTATGGAAAATGCCGGGCAAGAATTTGCAAATTTTGTTTCTGAATTAGAGTTGAATAATGCGTCAATTCCTGTATTTACTAATGTTGATGCTCAGGCAACGGTTTTAGCCTCAGAATTTAGAAATAAAATGCCGAAACAGATTTATTCATCGGTTCATTGGACACAAACAATTCAGAATTTAGTATCTGAAGGTGTTGATACGTTTATTGAAATCGGGCCGGGAAAAGTTTTATCAGGGTTGATTAAGAAGATAAATCCTGAAGTTGCGACATATAATGTTTTTGATAAAGCGTCACTTGATGCAACAATTCAAGTATTAAAGGAACAATTAGCCGGAGTGTAAAATCGGAAATTTATAATTTTCGTACCGGCATTGAATAAGAAGAAATAAAATTGTAGGTTGAATTTATATTTCAACAAAAGAGAATAAGGAGAAAATTAATGACAGAAAGAAAAATTGCATTGATTACAGGCGGTTCGCGCGGTATAGGTTTGGCATGTGCATTAGAACTTGCCAAAGCAGGATGCGACATCATTATCAACGATATTTGTGATGCTGAAAAGGCTCAACCTGCGTTAGATGAAATTAAGGCTTGCGGAGTAAACGCTTACTTCTATCAGTTTGACGTTTCAAATGCAGAAGCTGCTCAAGAAAATGTTGATAAAATGATTGCAGAACACGGTAAAATTGATATTTTACTTAACAATGCTGGAATTACAAAAGACGGTTTGTTCTTACGTATGGATATGGAACAATGGGAAAGAGTTATTAAAATCAATTTGACAAGTGCATATTGCGTAACTCATGCGGTAATCAAATACATGATGAAAGCTCGTCAAGGTTCTATTATTAATATGTCAAGTATTGTAGGTCGTCACGGTAATGCAGGTCAGGCAAATTATTCCGCATCAAAAGCAGGTTTAATCGGTTTGACACAAACTCTTGCTAAAGAATTTGGTTCAAGAAATATTAGAGTAAATGCGGTATGTCCGGGATTTATCCAAACTGCAATGACTGAAAATCTTGCAAATATTGATGAATACAAAAAAGCAATTCCGATGAACAGACTTGGAACTCCTGAAGATATTGCAAAAGTTGTTAAGTTCTTAGCTTTGGATACTGATTATGTAACAGGTCAAGCAATCGAAGTTGCCGGTGGCTTGATGTTATAAATCTAAAGTAAAGATTTTTAACAAATTTCTTTATAAAATTTAAAATTCTTGCAAAAAAATATTTAACAAGTTATAATGCAAGGAGAAACGTATTAGTAATACACAAATAATAAGAGGAAAAAAAGATGAGTACATTAGACACAGTAAAAAAAGTTGTAGTAGATCAATTAAGTGTTGACGAAAAATTAGTTACACCTGAAGCACGTTTTACAGATGATTTAGGTGCTGATTCATTAGACACAGTTGAATTAGTTATGGCTTTAGAAGAAGAATTCAAATGCGAAATTCCTGATGAAGACGCAGAAAAAATTCAAACAGTTCAAGATGCTGTTTCATACATTGACAGCAAATTAGGTAAGTAATTATCTCACTAATTGAATTTTTGAAGAATTTTTCAAACTGGATTTTATATTTGCGAGAGTGAGATACTTGTATTTCATTCTCGCATTATTTATTTTAAAGGGGATATCTTAAATGGATAAAAGAAGAGTAGTGATTACGGGAATGGGAGCTGTAACACCTTGCGGTATTGGTATCAAAGAATTTTGGGATTCAATGCTTAAAGGTAAAAGCGGTGTTTCTCTAATTGAACGAATTGACACAGAAAAACAAGCGGTAAAAATAGCTGCGGAGATTAAGGACGATAATTTTAAACCTGAAGATTATATAGATCCGAAGGAAGCGAAAAGAATGGACAGATACACTCAGTTCGCAATGGTTGCGGCAGATGAAGCAATTGCTGATTCCGGCATTGATGAAGCTGACATTGATCCGTATAGAATTGGTGTTATTGTGAGTTCGGCAGCAGGTGGTTTCCACACATTTGAAAAAAACCACGTTGCTATGATTGAAAAAGGACCTACAAAAGCTTCACCGTTTACTGTTCCTATGTTGATTGTAGATATGGCATCAGGTCGTATTTCAATGAAACATGGTTACAAAGGTATAAATAAAGTTGTAGTTTCAGCTTGTGCAACCGGTACACATTCAATTGGTGATGCGTTCAGAAGTATCCAATACGGTGATGCCGATGTTGTTGTTGCAGGTGGTTGTGAAGCTACGATTACTACTTTGGGTATTGGTGCGTTCACGGCGTGTAGGGCATTATCAAAAAGAAATGATGAGCCGCAAAAAGCATCACGTCCTTACGACAAAGACAGAGATGGTTTTGTAATGGGCGAAGGTGCCGGTGTAATGGTTCTTGAAGATTATGAACATGCTAAAAAACGTGGTGCAAAAATTTATGCTGAAATAGTCGGTTACGGACAAACAGCGGATGCTCATGATATGGTAGCTCCTGATCCTGAAGGAAATGGTGCATATATGGCTATGAAACTTGCTATGGATGATGCTGATTTGAAACCTGAAGAAGTTGATTATATCAACCCTCATGGTACAAGTACAGGATTGGGCGATATCGCTGAATCTCAAGCTATTGCAAAGATTTTTGGTGATAAAGATGCAAATTCAAACTTGTTGGTAAGTTCGACAAAGAGTATGCACGGACACATGTTGGGTGCAACAGGTGCTGTTGAAGCTATTGTTTGTGTAAAAACAATTACAGACGGCAAGGTTCCTCCGACAATAAATCTTGACAATCAAGATGAACATGTTGCAAAACTGGATTATGTTCCACACAAAGCAAGAGATAAGAAAGTTCAAGTGGCTTTATCTAACTCATTTGGTTTTGGCGGACATAACGCGACATTGGTATTCAAAGCTGTTTAGCATAGTTAAACAAATATACAAAAAAGACTTAGTACAAAAAGTGCTAAGTCTTTTTTATTGTTAAATTTTGTAACAAATTGGTGTTGTAAATTAAAGAAATTTGCGCTTGTGCCGAGATTAATTGTAAATCATAGGAGATAAGTATGACAGATAGAGTTGATAATTTTAATCCGGTTCAATTAACACAACAGCTAAGGGATGCAGGTTTTAATGCCGAACTTGTCAATCCGGCTAAAAAGTTGAATATTGGTACGGCTTTGAATACTGCTGCTCACCGTATTGATCCGTCAAAAACTAATCTCGTATCGCAAGAAAAGTTCACTTATGACAATATGCAGGGTGTTTTAATAAAGTATGATGACGGAACTGTTGAATTTGTTACTACAAAAAATAACAATGGTAATAAAATCAAATACTGTTTGAGATTTAAGAATGAAAAAGATGTTCAAAAGAAGCAACCGTCAAGTGAAATCTATAATTTTGGTGAAAAAAATCAAGTCACGGCAAATTATGAATATCATCGTAACGGGAAAGTTAAAAAGAAAGAAACCTTTAATGCTGAAAATAAATTGATAAGAAAAGAGCTTTATGACAAAGAAGGGCTGCTTGAAAATAGAAAAATTTTTGATAATAATGGTGAATTAATAAATGATATAAGAGTCAAACAGCGTGATAAAAAGAATCATACAGCTGTTGTTGAATGTTATGATAAAGATAATAAACTTAAACAAACAGCATATAACCAATATCAAGCCGATAATAAAACTCTTGTATCACAAGAGGTTAAATATCCGAGTGGTGCAATCAAATCAAAGACAGATTGTTATGATAGCGGAAAAATTCATAATACCGTTGCATATTATGAAAATGGAGACGTAAAAGCAGAAACTTCATACTGGGATAATGGTGTTATAAAAGAACAAAAGAAATATGATGAACAAGGCAATGTTACCCAAAAAATATCTGCTGAAATAGATGGTGATTTTGGTTTATCAAGACAGGTCAGCGAAGGTGATTGCTACTTAATGGCGACGATTAATAGTATTCGTGAGCTTGATAACGGGCAGGAAATGTTAAAAAATCTCGTAAAGATTGAAACAAATTCTAACGGCGAAAAAGTTTATACAGTCACTTTCCCAGGAGCACTGGTTGCTGCGGAAGGGTTAAAAACAGATAGTAAAGTTGACCCGAATAAAATGTATATTACGGGAACTTATACATTTACCGAATCTGAAATGGAAGAAATTTTAAAGCAAGCAGGACAACGCTATTCTATTGGAGACGGTGATGTTATTTTACTAGAAGCTGCCTTTGAAAAATACCGTAATGAAGTTGCACAAACTTTGGATGCAAATCCTTCTTTGAATCAGAAGATGGGGTTGGCAGGAACTCAAACAGGGTCGGATAGACAGAATATACTTTCCGGCGGTTTCTCGGAAGATCCGACATTTATCTTAACAGGCAGACAGTCTAGTGTATATTCAATACATAAGGATAATCCTCCTTTCGGTCTTTCTTATGAAGATTTACAACAAGGTCAAATATCTGTTTTGCCTACGCATAAGCAGACCGGTGAACTCACTAAAGCTGCAGTTTCAGAGGTAGATGGTAAAATTACCAAAGATAAAGAAAAATTAAATGAAATGCTGGATAGTATTATGAATGATGCTAAAGATGGGCGTACTGATAATATTGCAATTGCATCATTTCAAACTGTACATGCGAACGGAAAACTGGGTGGACATGCACTTACTATTAAATCGGTAACCGCAGATACTGTAACTTTGGTTAACCCTTGGCATCCTGATAAAGAAGTTACTATGTCAAGAGAAGATTTTATTAGAGCAGTGAGCCATTTAACCGTTGCAGATACAACAAAACCTGCAATTACGGTTGATGATGTACATAACAATCCTGATAGCCAAAATCCCCATATTCAAAATCCAGATAATTCGGTTAATCCAAATAATCCGACACAACCTGAAACTAATTCATACTCGGTAGTTCGTGGTGATAATTTGTGGAAAATTGCAAAACGACATCTGGGTGAAGGGGCAACTTCAACACAGATTGCAAATTACGTTAACAAAATTATGAAAGCAAATCCGTCTTTAAAATGGAATAGAGCTCATACACATGTAATGATACATCCGGGAGATAATATTATTCTTCCGTAACAAAAGCCGGCGACGCTGAAATTTCGCGGCGCCATTTTGAACTTTTGTTGTATAAAATCGTTAATTATAATAGAATAATGAAAACAAATATGCCAATGAGCTTCTAAAATAAAGGTTCCAAAATGGTCGGATTTATTTTGTTGAAAAATCTGCCGCAAAATATTTAAAAGATGTAATAAAATAGTTTTTATATAGCAAAAAATAAGATTTTAATATTTAATATTAGTATGAATTTGATAAATGCAACATTAATTCAGAATTTTTCAAATTGGGTTGATTCTACGCCTATAACTCAGATGATAGATACCGTAACTTATGACGTGTATGAAGCTGATAACCCGTTTAGAAGAACTTTTGACAAAAATGATATCAAAGATGACAAGTTACGTTTGGCTGCGAATACAACCTCAACGGTTAGTGCTGAAGTGTTTTCCGCTTTTTCAAATCCATATTACCTTACGCATAAAATAACTCAAATTCCGTCATTGTACAAATCAGTTGCAGATGTTTATAAGAAATACTCTCAAAACAAACAGGACTAGTGTTTTAAAAATTTTCCCATTGAAAAATAAATGTGTTCCTGATAAAATTTTCTGGTATATAAATATTAAAAGAAGGGATACAAAATGACTAAAAGAGTTTTGTTATGTATAATGGATGGTTGGGGAATTTCAACAGGTTCGGAAAAATATGATGCAACCAAGCTTGCACATCCTGTAAATGTCCCTAAATTAGAAAAAGAAGAAAAATTTATCAAGATTAAAGCTGATGGTGAAAATGTAGGACTTCCGCAAGGTCAAATGGGTAATTCGGAAGTGGGTCATTTGAATTTGGGTGCAGGAAGAATTGTTTATCAAGATTTATCAAAGATAAATAATGCGATAAAAGACGGTTCGTTTTTCAAAAATGAAAGATTTTTAAATGCAATTGAGCATGCAAAGAAAAATAATTCAGCTTTACATATTTACGGATTGGTTTCTACAGGTGGTGTTCATTCATCATTGGAGCATTTGCTTGCGCTAATTAAAATGGCATCAGATAACGGTTTGACAAAAGTGTATGTTCACGCATTTTTGGATGGTCGTGATACTCCGCCTGCAAGTGCTTGTGAATATTTACAGGTTTTAGAAGATGAATTGAAAAAATATAATCTTCCTCCTGTTGCAACTGTTATCGGACGTTATTATATTATGGACAGGGATAATCGTTGGGACAGAGTTGAAAAAGGTTATAACGCGTTGTTGTTAGGTGAAGGTGAACACGCAGAAACCGCAATTGAAGGTGTTAAAGCATCTTATGCAAAGGGTGAAACTGATGAGTTTGTTCTGCCGACTGTTATTGGCGGGGAAGAGACAAGAATACATGATAATGATTCTATAATATTCTTCAATTATCGTCCGGATAGGGCAAGAGAAATTACAAAGGCTATTAATTTTGTCGATTTTGACGGATTTGCAAGAAAGAAAGTTCTTAAAAATATCTTATATACAACAATGACGAGTTATGAAGCAACTTTCACATATCCTGTTGCATTCCCGAAAGAAAAACTTGTAAATATATTGGGTGATGTTTTGGAAGCTAACGGAATTAACCAATTCAGAACAGCTGAAACCGAAAAATATGCTCACGTAACATTTTTCTTCAACGGTGGTATAGATGAACCTCAACCTCATGAAACAAGAGTTCTTGTGGCGTCTCCAAAAGTTGCAACTTATGACATGCAGCCTGAAATGAGTGCTTATGAAGTTTGTGAGAATGTATTGAAGGCAGTAAATGATCCAAAATATCAGTTTATTTTGGTAAACTTTGCAAATCCTGATATGGTTGGACATACGGGAGTTATTGAAGCTGCGACAAAGGCTTGTAAAGTTGTCGATGAATGTGTCGGTAAGATTGCAGATGCTTGTAAGGCAAATGATATTGTAATGTTATTGACTGCCGATCATGGTAATTCAGAAGTTATGGTTGATGAATCTACCGGCAAACCGCAAACTGCGCATACAACCAATGAAGTTCCGTTTGTGATAGTGAATGCACCATCCGGTACAGAACTACGTGAAACCGGAGCTTTATGTGATGTTGCACCAACGGTGTTGCAGTTGTTGGGAATTGACCAACCTGCCGAAATGACGGGTAAATCATTAATAAAGTAATTGTATCAGATTGTCATTCCGATTATTTTCGGAATGACAAAATTTTATAAGGTAAAAATATGGCAAATAAGATTGAAGATTTAGATATTGATTTTTCGTTTAAAAAGAATAATGTTGATGAGTTGTTTTACAACTTGAGTGAAAATCCGGAAAATTTTAAAAATAAAGATTTTCGTTACACCTTGAGTATGATTTATCAGACAATAGAAGATGAATTTGCCGGAGTTTTCTTGAGCCCTAACGCTCCGACAAGAAATACTAATTTTTACCTTATTAACAAATCCGGTAAGTTGTCGTTTTTTGTTACGCCGACCAATAATTTTCAATATTATTTAAAATCAAAAGGTTCGTTATTCCGTTTTAAATCTGATGTTTTAGGAGATAAAGTCGGATATTTTATGAGCTGGGATTTGGTAATGGATTATTTTGGCGGGTTTGGTAATGTCGTTGATATTGCTGATTTAACTCCGACTTTTGTATATCTGAATAAGTTAACATATTTTGTTATGAAACTTATTGAAAAACTTTATTTTATTCCGACGGTAAAACGTTACAATAATATGTTTAGAATTGTTTATGAACCGATTATTAATAATCAAAAAATGGCAAGAATTGTCAATATGTTTGAAGAATGTTTGCCGGAAGATTTATTTATAGAAGGTGAAAAACCTAAAAATTTTGTTTATGAATTTATTTATACATATTTGAATTATGTTATTTATAAATTTTTAGGTATAAAAATGTACAGATTTAAGGATGTAAAATCAGGTACTTATTTGTTGAAAGATTTGGAGCAGCGTGCTGTATTAAAAGGGAAAGATATTGCGGAAAGTTTTGCTCAATGGTTTGATGAGTTGTATTTAGGTAAATACGATGTAATTCCGTATTTTAAAATAGAAAAACTTGAAGATGAACTCTTTAGGTTAAAAGTTCATATAAAAGACAGAAAAAATAATGAAAGTGTCTTAATAGATAAACTTTATACGGATGAGGATGTATTTGGCGCAAAGGCAAGTGATATTGCAAGAATTGTTGAAAAGCAGCTTAATTATGCGCTTCGCTATATGCCGGAACTTGAATTGTTATTTGAAGATGAAGACAAATTGTATCTTGATTTGAATTTGAATGAAGTTTATAAAATAATTACTCAAACTGCTTATTATCTTCAAAAAGCTCAAATTGAAGTTATATTACCTGATGAACTCAATAATATTGTTATCCCGAGAGCTTCAATTAATGCAAAAGTAAAAGCCTCTCGAAGTGGGGATTTGTCTGATTTAATTAACAACAATGTTCCTACATCAAAAATTTCTTTGGATGATATTTTGGAATTTACTTATGAAATTTCTATTGGTAATGAAAAAATTTCACTTGAGGAATATCAAAAGTTATTGGAAGAAAATAACGGCTTGATTAAATATAAGAATAAATATGTACTTATAGATAAAGAAGAAAGTAAAAAGATTTTTGAACAGATTGCGAAATCTAACTTGAAATCAATGTCGAGAATGGAGCTTATACATGCTTCGTTATCAGGTCAAATTGCAGAGTATGATTTTGATTATGATGCAGCATTTGCAAGGGTATTATCTGATTTCACAAAACCTGTAGATGTCAGCGTTCCGGAAAGTTTGCATGGCGAGTTAAGACCTTATCAGCAGATTGGTTTGAAATGGTTATGGACAAATATTTCAAAAGGTTTTGGTGCTTGTATGGCAGATGATATGGGGTTAGGTAAAACCATTCAGGTAATAAGTTTGATTTTGAAAATGAAAGAAGAAGGCAAACTTAAAAAACCTGTGCTAGTTATTTGTCCGACGACTTTAATGGGTAACTGGATGAAAGAATTACAACTGTTTGCTCCGGATATTGATGCTGCAATATATCATGGTGCAGATAGGCAATTGGATGTTAATCATGAAGTGATTTTAACCACTTACGCAATCATGAGAATTGATGTTGAAGAACTTAAAAAGCATACTTGGAGTGTAATTGTTGTAGACGAAGCACAAAATATAAAAAATCCTGATACTGCACAAACTCTTGCTATAAAGATGTTAAAATCGGATGTTAAAATTGCAATGACAGGTACACCTGTAGAAAATAGGTTGACCGAATTGTGGAGTATTTTTGATTTTATTAATAAGGGTTATCTGGGTTCTTTGAGAGAATTCCAAAAAAGTTATGCAATTCCGATAGAACGCTTTAAGGAAAACACAAGGGCTAATAAACTCAGAATGTCTATTTCTCCGTTTGTTTTAAGACGTTTGAAAACCGATAAAAATGTAATTTCTGATTTACCTGAAAAAATGGTATTGAATGAATACTGCTATTTATCAAAAGCACAAGCTGTTTTATATGAAAAAACGCTTAATGAAATGATGACTAAAATTAGTGGATTTACGGGTGTTAACAGACGTGGTAATATCTTTAAATTGATAACGGCATTAAAACAAATTTGTAATCATCCTTATCAATTCTTAAAATCAGGTGAAATGGGTCGAGAACTATCCGGGAAAATGGAAAAATGTTTGGATTTGGTTCAATCAATATTGGATAATGGAGAAAAAACTCTTATTTTTACACAATACAAAGAAATGGGTGATATTTTGTGTAAAATTATTTCTCAAGAATGTAATACTGAACCACTGTTCTTTCATGGAAGTCTAACCGTTTCTCAGCGTGAAGAATTGATTGAAAAATTCCAAACAAATGATGATGCAAGAGTTATGATTTTGTCATTAAAAGCCGGTGGTACAGGTTTGAACCTGACAAGTGCAACAAACGTAATTCATTATGACCTGTGGTGGAATCCTGCTGTTGAAGATCAAGCAACAGACAGAACATATCGTATAGGTCAAGATAAAAATGTAATGGTTCACCGCATGATTACACTCGGTACTTTTGAAGAAAAAATTGATGAGATGTTAAAATCTAAAAAAGAATTGGCAGATCTTGCAGTTTATGAAGGTGAAAAGATTATTACAGAATTGTCAGATGAGGAAATTTACGAGATATTTACTCTTTCTGCGTAATGTAAATGCCGGTTGCATTTTTATATGAATGATATTATAATTGAACTTGTAATTATAGAGGAAAAAATAGAGAATGAGTGAGTCAGGTTTGGGAATAATTTTCACCAATTGGCTGATAGTTTTTATATTGTTACTGGTAAACGCATTTTTTGTAGCTGCGGAATTTGCGATAGTAAGAGCCCGAAGAACGAGGATTGAACAACTTACAAAAGATGGCAATGTTGATGCAAAACTTGCTTTAAAAGCATTGGAAGATATGAACTTCTTTATCGCTGCTGTGCAAGTCGGAGTGACAATTGCAAGTATTGGTATTGGTTGGTTTGGTTCTCCTACTATTGAAAAAATGCTTGCACCGATTTTAGCTGAACTTCCTGCAAGTTATGCTTATTTGACTCACGGAATTACTGCGGTTGTTGCATTTTTGGTAATAACTTTTTTACATGTAGTGATAGGCGAACAAGTTCCGAAATGTATTGCGCTTCAGTACCCTGAAAGAATTTCTTTGTATGTTGCAAAGCCAATGGATTTGTTTATGACTATTTCAAAACCGTTTGTTTGGATTTTGAATGTAGCTTGTAACAGTATTTTAAAATTATTCAGAGTACCTGTTCATTCTGTAAAAATGGTTCATACTATTGAGGATTTGGATTTACTTGTCGATACGAGTTATGATGAAGGTGTATTGAATGAAACCGAAAAAGATATGCTTCATAATGTGTTCAAGTTTTCGGATTTGACTGCGCGTGAGGTTATGATACCAAGAACGGATATGATATGCGTTCCTAATGATATATCTTTTGAAGAATTAAACAAAGTTGCAATGGAAAATCAATATACAAGATATCCTGTTTATGAGGGTGATATTGATCATATTACAGGTTTAATTCACGTAAAAGACTTGTATTCTCTGGCAATAAAGGATGAAGTCTGTCCGGTTGAACAAATACAACGTAATGTTATGCTAGTTCCTGAAACGATTACGATGGATAATTTGGTTCGTGAATTTAAGAAAAATAAAGGTCAAATGGCAGTTGTTGTGGATGAATTTGGCGGAACTTCGGGAATTATTACGTTGGAAGATGTTTTGGAAGAAATCTTTGGCGATGTTCAAGATGAATTTGATGAAGAAGTTGAAATTGATATCAAGGAAATTAAGCCAAATCATTATCTCGCAAATGGTATGATGCGTCTTGACGAGTTGGCTGAATATTTTGATATTCCTGATGAAAAAATGGAAGATGAAGATGTTGATACAATTGCCGGACTTGTTGTGAAAGAACTTGGAAGAATTGCTCAACTTGATGATATCGTAAAATACAATGGTTTTACGTTTACGGTTAAAGAGGTTGATGGGGCAAGAATTACAAAATTATTGATTGTTAAAGAAGAACAGAAAACTGAAGAAATTTCTGCGGAATAGAATTTTCATATAAATGTCGGGTTTACTTTCCGTAAAAATTCATTATTATTATGGTATGAAAAGATTTCTTATAATTTTGTTGTCTTTAGGTTTGTTATCTGTTCCTGTGTATGCGGACAGCGATATAGATTTGCCTGCAACGGATGATTTGTGGGATGATTGGAATGGTACAAATCAAGATGGTCGAGAAGTCAAGCCCGTTAGTGACGAGGATTTTGATAAAGCTATTGAGCAGGTTGACAAAAAAATTAATAAACGTAAGTATAAGCAGATGAAAAAACAAATTCCTAAAGGTGAGGAATTTCATCAGAGTAATGAAACAGAAATTATTAATGAGCAATCAGATAAGGGTACTTTGCCTGTTTTGAGTATTCCAGTTGAACTTGAAGTTGGAGAGGGCAGCTTTTTACCTGTTGGCCATTATCAGATAAAGGGTGAAAAAGATGAAGAAGGTAATGTATATATAAACTTTTTTCAATCTCAATATTTGTTAGCAAAATTTCCGGCAACAGAAACCGAAGATGATTTCAATCAAGATACAATTGTTTTTGGTGAATGGTTTCCGGAAGGCGATGATAAAATAAAAGTTATATTTGGTTCAATGGATTTGAATGCTTATACGTATATTAAGTTAAAAAATTCACCGGAAGAAACTACAAATTGGTAATCACAGTTCCGACGGTTTCGTGGTGGTTAGTTTCTATATTATGTGGGATTTGTATATTTGCCCAGTGAAGATTGTTTATCAAATCAATTGTAACAAATTCTCGGGCGCTCATATCAGCATCGCAAATTTTCACTATAAATGCTTCTTCCAGTTGAGTGTTTACAACAACACAGAGTCCGCCTGCTCCGACTTTTGCAATCAATCCTTTTGAGTTTTCTATAATTTTTGTGTCAGTCCGGTTTTCTCCGCCTATTGTGTAAGAATGATTTAGAAATGCATTTTTAATTTTTTCATATTTTGGATTGCAAAATAAATTAAGGTAGCCTTTTAATATGTTTTCCAAAGGCATTGAAGGTACGGGAACTCCGCAACCGTCTTTTGTCACAGGAAATTCTTGTGTTTTAACTTCACAAAGTTGGTATATTTTTTTTAGAATAGCCTGTTGTAGCGGATGGTTGATATTGTCATAGTTATCCATATCCCAATCGTTAAGCTTACATAAACCAAGCATCATGGCGTGTTTTCCTGAGCAGTTGTTATGTATTGCACTTGATTTTTCTCCGTGTAACAACAGTTCATCTTGTGCGGAACGTGATATTGGAGCATGGTTTCCGCATTTCAATTTTTCTTCTGGGATTTCAAATTTATTAAGAATATTCTTAACAATATCAATATGTACTTTTTCTCCGGCATGGGAAGCTGCACAAAGGGCGATTTCTTCTTCTGTCAAATTGTATTTTTTATCCAGTTCGTAATCAATAATCAATGCTGCTTGTAGGGGTTTTGCGCAGGAACGCAGGTAAAACGGATAATTTTTGTCGTCACCGATTTTTTCAATTATATGATTTTTTCCGTATCTGACAACATATCCGAAATGTTCTTTTTCAATAAGTCCGTCACGTACGTACGTTACAAGTTTTGCAGGTTCAGTATTTTTATGATTCATTTTTCTTCACCATAGTTAAAAGTTGTTCAAGTTTTGTTTTTAGCAGTATATTTTCATTTTGCAATTTACTGATTTGTTCTTTGTAAATGTCTGCTTGGTTCGTATATTCCGGTTGAATTTTTGGGACTTCATTGTGATCCAGAATAAATCTCCTTTTTGCATCATCTTTTATAGAAAGAAGTTTATCAAGTTGCTTTTTGGAAATTAGACCAAAGTCAATCAATACCTGACCAAATTTTTTTGTGTTTTTTTGAGTTTCAAATTTTTCAATTACATTGTTTAATTCTGATTTTGAAATTGAACCGTTTTCAACAAAATATTCTCCGGTTTTTAATTTCCCGGTTAAAAATCCTGCGATATTAAGGATTTCGGAATTGTCAGGAAGTTCAAAATAACCTTCATCTACGCAGAAAAGAAAATAACTTGCAATTTCTTCTAATGACAAGTATGTGTTTAATATTATTTCAGATATGCTAAAATCGTTATCAGCAGCTTCCAAAATGTTGTATATATTTGTATCAAATCCTGATTTTTTAAAGTCTAGTTCACATTTCCCCTTATATGTCAATATGGGTTTGTATGCTGTAAAAACGTAAGTAAGACTAGTATCTTCATCAATTTCTTCCCCGAGTTTATTATATATAATTTCTTTAACCCAAAGTGGAAAATTTGAAATCTTATTTAAAAATTGTGTCAGAAATTTCCTATTCATATCTACTCCGAATACCAATAAGTCTAGCATTAATTAGAAATTAGTTCAAGGGATATTGATATTAAGCAGGTTGATTAATTATCTTTAAATATGTATGATAAAATGTATAATAGTAGGAAAAAGGGAGAAGAATATGGAAAATGAAAATAGAGAATACCAAAAGAGTATTATTATTGGAATACTTCTTTTAATAGGTTTTGTGGTAACAATTGACTTGGCATATATTTATTATCAAGCCAATTTTAATCAGTATGCTTTGCCGAGTTTCTGTTCGGTGAATGATTTTATTGATTGTGATAGTGTTGCAAGAACAACTGAATCTCAATTCTTAGGTGTTCCTCTTGCTTATTGGGGAATGTTTTTGTATTCATTTATAATAATGCTTTTGTCGGTTGATAAACTTAAAAAGATACCGTTTTTAAAATTTTTAGAAGTCTTTAAAAATAAATTTCATTATATTGCATCGTTGGGATTGATTTCTTTTACTATTTCAATGATATTACTTTGTATTAGCTTATTTAGTATTAAAAAATTATGTATAATGTGTGCTGTAACTTATGTTATTGACTTAGGAATTGCAATAATTGCAGTTATGGGCATAAAAGGCCACTTTATTACAGCAATAAAACAGAGTTGGCTGGATTTTGTTGATGCGCTAAAACCTGTGCCTTACAGGGTTGCATTTATTGTAGTTATGCTTTGTGCGTGCGGATTTTTGGGTTGGACTTATACAAGTGCAAAATTTTCTCCTTCATTAAAGTTTAACAGGGAATACGGTGAATTTACCAGAGCAACAAATAACAAATATGCTGTGAAGGGTAATGTTTTAGGATCGGAAGAAAAAGATGCTGTAGTTTTGAGTGTTTATTCCGATTATATGTGTCCGATGTGTTATGCTTGCAATATTATGGTTCACAAATTGGTAACCGAATTTAAAAATTTGCGTGTAGAACATCATAGTATGCCTTTGGATATGGAATGTAACAGACATTTAAAACAAGAATTTCATAAGGGTTCCTGCACAATGGCAAAATATGCGGAAGCGGCACAAATTCAGGGTAAATTCTGGGAAGTTAATTCGTTATTTTTTGAGAAAAAACCTGCAACAGAAGATGAAGTTATTGAAGTGTTGAAAAATTCAGGCTTTAATCTTGATATGGAAAAACTTCAAAAAGACGCTCACAGCAAGAAGGTTGCAAAAATTATTTCAGATGATATAGATTATGCGGTTGCGAATAAGCAAATCGGTACTCCTTCAATGAAAATGGGTGAAGATTTCCAAATGGGTGTTAAGGGTTATCACGAATTGAAAAAATGGGCAATAGAACATGGCGCAAAACCAAAATCAATCTTCTAAAAAAATTCTAATGCACGCTTGTTGCGGTATTTGTTCAGGTTATCCCATATCTTTGTTAAAGGATATGGGATATTCTGTTGTCGTTTATTTTTATAATCCAAATATTTTTCCAAAAGAAGAATATGATAAACGACTTGAGGCAGAAAAGAAACTTTGCAAAACTTTAGATTGTGAGTTAATTGTTGGGGAATATGAACCTGAGGTTTATTATACTTATGTAAAGGGTTTGGAAAATGAACCTGAGAAAGGGCGAAGATGCGATAAATGTTTTGCTTTGAGATTGGAAAATAGTGCAAAATTAGCAAAAGAACTTGGCATCCAAGAATTTACGACATCAATGGTAATCAGCCCGCATAAAAATTATGAAAAATTGACCTCAATTGGTGTCGAAATTGCAAAAAAATACGGTTTATTGTATCTTGCAACAAATTTTAGGAAAAATGACGGATTTTTAAAAACTAATAAAATTTCAAAAGAACTAAATTTGTACAGACAAAATTATTGCGGTTGTAAATTTGCAATGAAAATTTCGTAATATCATCCGTTTGTATTATGACTTGATGTCCATAATATCATATAATATCCTTGAAAAAGAAGAATTTTTACAAAAGAGGACAAGATAATGAAGAAGAATTTAGGCTTTATACTGGCAGCGGTTTTGGTATTGAATACAGCATCTTCAGCGGCGTTTGCATTTACAAATCCGTTGAAAAGCTATAATTTATATGAAGATACACACCCTGTAGATAGTGACTATTCAGATAGAGAAACTGTAGTCAATGATATTCTGCCAAGTGCTAATTCTTCTTCTTCCGGATCGGCAGCAAAGTCTTCTTCTGATTTACCTCCGCTTCCGAGCGCATATGATTTCGGTTCAGATATGACAAATTCCGTAAAAACAAGAAATCAAACTTTAAGAGAATCTTCTGCAAGACACTATTCAAATATGACTGAAGAACCGGCATGGATGGTTGGTCCTTCATATTATGAAAATCCGACATTAGAAAGTATCATTGAAAAATATCGCAAAAGTGATTTTGCAGGTTGTATGCAGGAATGTGTATCTTATGTAAGATTACATCCTTATGATACTTTGGGATTTTACTATTTGGCAATGGCTTATACAAAAGTAAGCGATAAAGATAATGCAATCAGAGCTTATGAAAGAGTTATTGAATTAAACGATAATCCTATGATTGTTAAATATGCGACGAACGGTCGTAATTGTGTAATGGGTAATTCTAATGAAGAATGTTATCCTAATGTAAATGAACCGGAACTTGTATATCCTTATGCGGATTATGTAAATGCTCATGCGGCAGAACTTGTTCCTGTTGATCCGCAAACACTTGTCAACAGAAATCTCAATACTCTTAAGGAAAAACTTAGTCCGTTGGTTGATGAAAAAGATAAACAAAATGCCGGTGGTAAAGATGCTAAAAATAAAGATAAAGATGAAATTCAATTACCGTTTGGTCAACAGGATAAAGAACTTGATGACTTTATCAATGCACCATACGGAAATGGTTTATCTCCTGAGTTGAATAATGAGTACAAAAAAATTCAGTTGAAGAAAATCCAAAGTACGATTAACAACAATAAGGATGATGAAGATAAAGATATATATAATTTGAAAAATATAAAGGATTTTGATAAACATAAATCTGATTTAGGTACAATCAAGTTGGCTTATGAACAGCCGTCATTTGCAAGTGAATGGGAAAGTTTGCAAAAAGATCCTGAATTTGTAAAAAATCAACAAGAGCTTGAGCAGATAACTCAAATGTTGGGAACATCCGATAAAAAAAAAGATGATATTTCTGACATAATTCCTTATATGACGGAAGACGGGATGAAAAAGATGTCACCGGAAGCTATCCAAATGATGATGATGCAGACTATGATGGGTGATTTAACCTTGTAAAAATCCGGTTTGGTATTATCTATGGCAAGCAGCGATTATGAAAGAATAAAAAAAGATTTCCTATCTGGCAGATTGAAAGGCTGTAAAACTTTTTTTGAATTAAATCATAATTACGTTGAAGCTGCTTATTGTTGTATTGTTCTTGACAAGTTGGATAAAGCCAAAGAGTTTTTTCAAATGGAAAAAGACCGTGACATTCGTGCCCATTGGGGCTTGTTTTTGATACAACTTTTACAAGATGACATAAAATCTTATCCGACATATTTTGAATTGAGAAATTTTTTAGAGTTGGATTTAAATATTTTGATACTTTATTGTAAAGAAAATTATGTAGAGAAAGTCATTAGATATGCGGATTTTATGGCATATTACAATCCAGAGTGTTATAAGTTTATCGGTCGTGCATTATGGGCAAATAATTTGATGTCTGCCTCGATGTTTTTTTTAAGACGTGCAAAAGACAAGTTTTATCATGATCCGGAATTACATTATTTATTAGCTTATATATATTATTATAGCGAGAAAAATATTGATAAATCTTTAAAATCTTGTCAAGCTTGTCTTGATATTTTACCTGATTATTTCCCTGCGAATAATCTTTTACGCATAATCGGTAAATAAATTATTTATGTTTTTCAATGAATTTATCTATTTTTTCTGACATATATGTCGAGAATATTGGTAAAATTCCGTAGTAAATTGCTGCAAATATAATTGCAGGACGAAGGATGTTTATACCTTCGACATATTTATGTAATTTAGGGTCATTTGCATTAATGAGTTTAAATTTATCAACAAAATTTCCCATAGCTTTTTTAATAATATTATCAATTCCATATCCAAATCCAAGAGTTATTCCTGTTGAAATTATGTTATTGTATATCAATGCTTTTTTACGGTTTTCTAGAATTCTGTCACTTTTATTTGTTTGATAGGCAGAGGTTGATGTTAGTAAAATATCGGTTGCGGCGGTTATATGTTTTGCAATATCTTTATCTTTATCTTGGTGTTTTATTGCAAAATTTTGTATACTTTTATTGTCAATAATTTTAGAAATTCCTTTGGATATTTTGTCGCTCAAGCCGTTAAAGCTGATATTTTTATTATTTTGAACTTGAGGTGTTTGTGTTTCATTTGCTTTGGAGGTTCTTTTTCGGAAGAATAAATTATCCATAATTATCGGAATTAATGCAACTGTAAGTATAGATTTCGGAATGGCGGTCAGAAATCCGGTTCCGAGTTTTATCACCTGTGTAATGAGTTTGTAACTTTTTGAATTTTTACCTAAATTTTCCAATGTAGAGGTTTTTAAAAATTTTTCAGGATTTTTATCTATATTTTTCACGGCCTTTTCAATCGGAATAGCGACAGATTCTACCATTGCAAATTTCATCAGCCCTGAGCCAATAGAGTTTGCTATGGCATACTGTTTATTTTCTTTTTCGGTATCCGGTGTCGTTGCAATGGCTGCCGGCCTGACTGTTAATGATAAAATAAGTGACGTTCCTGCAGCAAATGAAGTGCCGTGTTCGGATATTTTTTCAAGGGTTTTTAAAACTCGTTTATTTTTTAAAAATCTTGTTGTTAAACTATTTGGATTTATTTTTTGTATAGACATTTTAGTTTTACCTATTTATATTTGAACGCACACAAAGTAAAAAGTAAAATTTTTTTTATAATTCTTAAAATAATTTATTATTATGGAAATTTTAGGTTAGAATGATTTTAATGAGTTTAATCGGGTTTATAAAAAAAGAATTAGATGGTTGGGGCAAGTATGAGAGAATATTTTTCCCGCTTACTGTAATAACAATTCTTGTAATCTCAATATATCTGAATGATAGTAAGATTGCTTTAATTTCAGCTATTTGCGGTATTAGTTACACAATTTTTGCGGGTAAAGGTAAAATATCTTGTTATATTTTCGGGTTAATGGGGACATTTTGTTATAGTTATATTGCATTTAAAAATGCTTTGTACGGAAATTTGATTTTGTATATGTGTTATTATTTTCCGATGCAAGTTTATGGTATTTTTAAATGGCGCAATCACTTAAAGCCTGAAACCGGTGAAATTGTTAAAACTCAATTATCTAAAAAGGAAAAATTTTATTATTCTGTTGGGGTTTTTGTTTTATCTGCGATTTTTTATTTTATTTTGCTATATCTGAATGATAAAAGTCCGTTATTTGATGCTTTAACTTCAGTCTTTTCTGTTTTGGGTTTGATTTTGACTGTAAAGCGTTGCATTGAACAATGGTATGTATGGTTTTTTGTGAATGTATTGTCAACTTTAATGTGGATTGAGGCATATTATAACGGCTCAAATTGTTTTGCAACTATTTTGATGTGGCTTGTTTATACGATTTTGGCGGTTTATTTTTATATTGTATGGAAGAAGGAGTTGTCAGTTAAAATTTAAAAATAATATTTTATTTGCATGGCAGTTGATTTATGATAGAATGATTAAGCATTATAAAAGAAGGAGAGAAACATAATGGCAGATTCTAAAATTTTAGCGGTTATTGAAAGATCTGATACTGAACAATTACAAATTTCAGTTAGTGAATACAAAGGTAAAAGTTATTTGAATATGAGAATATTTTACACTACAGATGATGGTGCAACTTGGTTGCCGACAAAGAAAGGTGTAACTTTTTCTCCTGAACAATTGGATTTATTAACAGAAGCAATTGAGGAAGCTAAGCAAGAATTTATGTCTATGGAAGCAGAGGGCTAGGTTTTTGATTTGTCTTACCAAAAGATAATGGAATTTGTGATAGCCAAAAAGGGCTTATAAATTCTGGAGAGGGTATATATGTCAGAAGATACAATTCAAAATAAATTATTTGAAATTCCTTCTCGTAAATTAGCATTAAAAAGACGTGAAGCATCTGAGGTGTCGGTTTCGGCACCTCGTTATGCTGTGTGCCTTGTGAATGTAAAAGCTCTTGGAGTAAAGACGTTTAGTTATATAATCCCGCCTGAAATGCAGGATACAATTAAAATCGGTCAGGCTCTTTTAGTCCCTTTTGGAAGACAGGGATTGATAAATGCTTTTTGTGTCGGATTTTCAGATTATTTACCGCCTGAAATTCGAGCGAAAAAGATTAGTAAAATTTTGGATGAAACTCCGCTTTTTTCGGTAGAATATTTAAAACTTTTGGAATGGGTTGCTAATTATTATTGTACGGATTTAATAACCGTTTTGAATGCAGCAATTCCTTTAAAACTCATTGAAAAATCATTAAAAACAGAATATATTGTTGAGTTTGTTCATACAGATGGAGCAACAAAGCGTCAACTTCAAGTTTTGGAATTGTTGCAGCAGGCGGGAAAAATTTCGCTTATAGAGTTTGAGAAAAAGGCAAAAACGACAAGGGCAACTATAAAAAAACTTGAAGCAATAGGTTGTATAAAACTTACAGAAGAACAGGTTTATCGAAATCCTTTGGATATTTTGCATATTGATAAAAAAGAAGATTTATTTCAATTATCGGATATTCAACAAAAAGTATATGAGGGTATATCAAAACAGATTAGAGATGAAAAATCTCCTCAAATACTACTTCATGGTATAACTGCAAGCGGTAAAACAGAAGTTTATTTTAAACTTATAGATGATACGATAAAGTCAGGTAAGAATGTGTTATTTTTGGCTCCGGAGATTGCTTTGGCATCTCAATTAACAAAGCGGCTTGCACGTAAATTCGGAACAAAAGATGTTGCTATATGGCACAGTAGTATTTCAGAAGGCGAAAGGTATGACGTTTGGCAAAAACTTTATAAAAATGAAATAAAAATACTTGCCGGTGCGCGTTCTGCGGTTTTTGCTCCGCTTCAAAATATTGGTTTGATAATAATTGATGAAGAACATGAAAGCGCGTATAAACAAACCTCACCTGCACCGAGATATGACGCCAGACTGGTCGCTAAAAAGTTGGCTGAATTTAATGGATGTCCGTTGATTTTGGGTTCTGCAACTCCTGATATCTCAAGTTATTACAGAGCGATAAATTCAAACCATTTGTATGAAATGTTAAAACGCTATAATAATGCAAAAGTCGCACCGGTAACGGTAATAAATATGCAGGAATATGGACGTGCGGCATATAAAAGCCTTATTTCAAAACCATTACAAACTGCGATAAATGAAACCCTTGGAAATAAACAACAGGTGATTTTATTGATTAATCGACGAGGATATTCAACATATACCCAATGTCAAGGTTGCGGGCATGTGATAGAATGCCCGAATTGCGCAATACCTATGATTTGGCATTCAAAAGATAATATGCTCAAGTGTCATTATTGTAATCATGTTGAATATTTTCCTGATGTTTGTCCGAATTGTGGATTTGACGGACTTAAAAATTCGGGAACGGGAACTCAAAAAATTGAACAGTACGTCAAAGAATTGTACCCAAATTATAATGTAGAGCGTATAGATAGTGATGTACTTGTTCGAAAGGGTGAGCATATAAGATTATTGGAGAGATTTCAAAAAGGTGAAATAGATATTTTAGTAGGAACTCAAATGATTGCAAAAGGTTTAGATAATCCTAACGTCACTCTGGTTGGAGTAATTTCTGCGGATGCAAGTTTTAATTTGCCGGATTTTCGTGCTTCCGAACGAGGTTTTCAACTTTTAACTCAGGTTGCTGGGCGTGCCGGACGTGGGGAGTTTCGCGGACGTGTAGTTTTTCAGACTTACAATCCTGAATATTATGCCTTAGAAAGTGCCAAATCGCAAAATTATTCGGAATTTTATGAAAAAGAAATAAAATCTCGTGAAGATTTTGATTATCCGCCGTTTAGTCAAATTATACGTTTGATTTTGAGTTCCGCTAATAATTTTCGAGCAGAAAAAGCGGCTCAAGAAATTGCGTTAAGACTTTGTACTATGATTGAAAAATTCGGTTTTGGAGAAAGGCTTGAGGTACTTGGTCCAACTCCTTGTGTAATTGAGCGGATTAATGGTCAATATCGTTTTCAAATTCTTATTAAAAATAAACTTGAGGATAAGGGACATCAATTTATTTCAAGTTTTTTAGGTAAAATATCTTCGCCTAAAGATATAAAAATGACCGTTGACGTTGACCCGTTGGATATTTTATAATAACTATATTCAATACTATGGCTAAAATCAAACAAACAATTAAATCTTTTTTACAAGAATATGATTTGGATAAACCGGATTTAGTATATATTGTTGCTTTTTCCGGTGGTTATGATTCTATGTGCTTGCTTCATTGTTTAAAATCGTTTGTTAAAAACAAAATTATAGCTATACATTTAAATCACAATTGGCGTGGAGATGAAAGTGATTTAGAGGAACAAAATTGCAAACAATTTTGTGAACAACTTGGTGTTGAATTTTATTCGGAGAATTTATCTTCTGATATCCCTCATACCGAAACAGCTGCAAGAGAAGCTCGTTACGAATTTTTTTATCGTTGTGCAAAAAAATATTCTGCCAATATAATTTTTACGGCTCATAACAAGAATGATAATGTTGAAACTCTTATTTACAGAATTTCTATGGGTACGGGTGTAAGTGGTTTGAAGGGGATTTGTGCAAAACGTGATATTTTTTACCGCCCGTTGTTGTCGGTTTGTCGTGAAGATATTGAACATTATTGTAGTGAAAATAATTTAAATCCTAATAATGACAGCTCAAATTCAAATACAAAATATAAGAGAAATTTAATCAGAACAAAGATTTTACCTTTATTAAAAGATGTTAATTCAAATATAATTGATGCTGTGACTTCATTATCCGAAGTTGCTTTAGAAGAAACTCAAATTGTTGAAGAATATATATCAGAGATTGTAAATAGGATTTCTAATGGGAAAAAGATAGATACCAAAAGATTTTTATCATTTTCGGATGCTGTGCAAAAAAGAATTGTCTATGGCATTTTCCAAGATAATAATTTAGAATATGACAGAAAAAAAATCTTAAAAACTTGGGAATTTTTGATAGAAAATTCTAAGTTGAAGTCAGGTAAAACTGCCTCATTAACAAATGATTTATGGATTTTTGTGAATGAAAAATTCATTGAAATTATATCAAAAAAAGATAAAGAGTTTGATGAAATCTTGATAACAAAAGAAGGAACATATCAAGTAGCAGATTGGATTTTTGAAATAGAAAAATATACGGATATGGTTGAGAAATTCCCGTTAGATAAGGATTTAACAGCTTACGTCGAATTCCCAAATGGTATTCCTGAAAATTTTGTTCTTAGGCATCGTAAAGATGGTGATATTATACACCCGTTGGGCTCATCCGGCAGTCAAAAATTGAAAAAATATTTAAATGAGAAGAAAATTCCAAATCACGAGAAGGAAACTTTATATTTTTTGGCTTCTTGTAATGAAATATTTTGGGCGATAAGTTTGGGTATTAGTGATAAAATAAAGGTTACAAACAAACCAACTCACAGATTAAAGTTTTATAAAAATGAGGGTAAATAAATGGAAATTAAAATTGAAGATTTGAAAATTTTATTTAGTGAGGAGCAGTTGCAAAATCGAATAAAAGAGCTTGCAAATGATATGAATAAATTTTATAACGGCGAAGAAGTTGTTGCAGTATGTGTATTGAAAGGTGCGGTAATGTTTGCGATTGACTTGGTTAAGCATCTTGATATGCCATTACAAATGGAGTTTATCAGGTTATCAAGTTATGGCTCATCTACCACGACATCAGGTAAAGTTAATGCCGTTGATATAAAATTACCCGATTTGAACGGTAAAAATGTTTTAATTATTGAGGATATTGTTGATACAGGCTTGACGGCAAAATTTTTATTAGATTTTATGCATTGTAATTTTAATGCGAAATCTATAAAATTTTGTTCTTTATTGGATAAAAAAGTTACAAGAAAAGTCGATGTAGAGCCGGATTATTATGGTTTTGAGGTTGATAATAAATTCGTTGTAGGTTATGGACTTGATTACGACGGATACTACAGAAATTTACGTTATATCGGGTATAAAGAAGTTTAATTTTGGGATATAGATGTTTAAAAATGCGGTAGAAAAAATAAGTAAATTTTACGAGATTGACTTAACTAAAAATTCACATGCGGACGAAATGTTTGATGTTTTGAATGAGATAATTAAGTTTGATTCTGCTGCGGTTTTTTATCTTGCCCCGAATGATTTAAGCCTTGAGTTTGGGAAAAATTTTGAGCTGTATCATGATATAAAAATTAACGAAAAGATATCAAAAATTTTATATGATAAATCATCTGGTGAAATTACGGATATAGTAAAAAAACTTATTGGAAAATCTCATATTCTAGCCGTAAGGTTGTCTGTTAAGGATTCGGTAATCGGAGTTTTCGTCATTGAAAGAGAAAAAGAGGATTTTTCGTTTGATGAAAAACTTATTTTTGAAACCTGTGCAAAAATTGTTGCTAATTTGATAAAGGATTTAGAACTTTCGAATGTGTTGAAATTGCAGGTAAAAGCGATGCAGGAAGGTTTAATTGAAACTCATCAATCCTATGAGATTATCAAAAAGCAAAATAAAAAAATCAAGGAGAATGAAAAGTTACAAAATAAGTTTCTTGCAAATGTATCACATGATTTACGCACGCCTTTGAACTCTATTATAGGCCTGTCGGAAGCTTTATCGGGGAAATTTTTTGGTGAATTAAATCAAAAACAACAAGATTATGTGGAAGATATTAAAATTGCCGGACTGAAACTTCTGGGAATGATAAATGAAATTTTGGATATAACAAAAATTGAATCTCACAGTCTAAAGCTGAATTTGTCGGAATTTAAGGTTTCGGATGCGGTTTTTGAAGTTTGTAATATTATCAATCCGCTTGTTTTAAAGAAAAAACTTGTACTGGATACAAATATTGATAATAATTTAAGTATTGTGGCAGACTATGTAAAGTTTCAACAAATTTTGTTAAATCTTTTAAGTAATGCCGTAAAGTATGCAAAATCTAAAATAATTATTGATGTTTCGTTAAAAGGTGGAAATATTTTAATTTCAATTAAAGATGATGGTATTGGTATTCCAAAAGAACATCATAGAAAGATTTTTGGTAAATTTTATCAAGTTCAGGATACGTTACTGAAAACAGAAACCTCTACAGGGCTTGGTTTAACTATAGTAAAAGAATTTGTAAAACTGCACAGAGGAAAAATTCAAGTTATTAGTGCGGAAAACGAAGGTACCGAGTTTATTTTGAATTTCCCTCAAAAATAATATTTAGTATTCAATTCCTTTTCTTGCTGCAATACCTTTATCCCAATAATGTTTTACAGGTTCTATTTTAGATACAAGATGTGCAATTTCTATAATCTTTGGGTGAGCATTTCTTCCGGTTAAAACTATTTCCATTTCATCAGGTTTGTTTTTCAAGACATTAATAACTTCATCTTCATCAAGTATTCCCAAATCTATTGCAATATTGATTTCATCAAGAATTAAAAGTTGACATTCGTGGTTTTGTATAACTTTTTTGGCAAGTTCCCAACCTTTTTTTATTTCTTTTGCATCTTCTTCGTTTTGGTTTTTTCTATATACAATTCTATCCAGTCCGGCTTGTACTATCTTAAGATTGTTGGATATTTCAGGGGAAAGTTCTCTAAATGAGTTTAATTCTCCGTAGTCATTCCCGCCTTTTGTAAACATTATGATAAGTACTTTCCAACATCTGCCCAGCGCACGCATAGCCAAACCCAAAGATGCTGTGGTTTTTCCTTTGCCGTCGCCTGTGTACACTTGAATATAACCGTGTTGTTCCCAATTAGGATTTATTAAATTTTGATTGCAAATTTCTGTCATTTTCTCTAAACTATTATATATGAAAATTTCGGATAAAAAAACTGTCTTACGGATTAATGCTAAAAATATAAGAAAAAGTTTACCAATGGATGTTGTTTCATCAAAATTGGTATCAAAAATTAGGCAGACCTTTGAGTATGTCAATGCCAAACATGTTATGCTTTTTTATCCTACAAAATATGAAGTAAATTTGTTAGATTTGCTAGAGGATACATCAAAAAATTTTTATTTTCCGCGTGTTAACGGGTGCGAATTACAAGTTTGTCCGTATAGTTTGGGAGATGAATTAAACAAATCAAGTTTTAATATTTTAGAACCCTGTTCAAATCCTGTAAATGCAAAGATTTTGGATTTGATAATTGTTCCTGCCTTGATGGCTGATAATAGCGGCTATAGATTGGGTTATGGCGGAGGTTTTTATGATAAATTTTTGTCAGAAATTCGCTTTGATGTTAAAACAATTTGTGCAATTCCAAAAGAGTTGTTTGTTGAAAAATTGCCGCATGATGATTTTGATATACCCGTAAATAATGTCATAAAAGGTTAAAAGGTTTACCGTAATGGTAAACCTTAATAGGGGGTTAGTTGTTAATATAGGGTTATTTATTTCTTCTATAATTTATTAGCCGTTAGCTGTATATTTTGGTGCCATAGCTTGGATGCTTGCATCTCTACCTTTTTTAGCTGCTTCAAGATCGGCATCAATTTCTTTACTTAGAGCTTCAAGTCTTTCTTTATCTTGAACTAATCTTTCTTCTTCGCATTTTAAGTTTCTTGTTTCTACTTGCATTGCCATATTTCTGCCCTGCGTATACAAACTTACCATCATGTATTTTTGAAGTTGTTGTTGCTGTTGAGCATTTAGATTTGGCATATTTTGCATGTAGAACTGTTGTATATAAGGTGCTTGTTGTTGTGCATAAAGCATTGCATTGTTGTGTGCATAGTTCAAGTACCTCATTGTTCTGCCCATCATTGAACCCGGAGAATTAAGTAAATCACCGATTGAAATTCCTCCGTTAGCAATGGTGGACGCATACTGTTGTAAATCTCTTAATTTTCTTGTCAGCTTCAAGAGTTTGTACTCGACATTACTTTTTTGGTAAATCAAGTCGTGGACTCTGGCTGTGAACATTAGAACGCCCATAATTTAACCCTACCTTTTCTAACCTTTGTAACTAACCTTTTTTAACCTACATATATATAAAAACATGCAATCCCAAGTAATTGCATGTTTTTGACGGTTTGTTAACATTTCTTAATAAATTTATTTTCCGCGTTCTACAACTTTGTCAATCAAGCCGTATTCCATCGCTTCATAAGCGGTTAAGAAATGGTCGCGTTCACAATCTTCTTTTACTTTATCATAAGGTTGACCGGAATTTTCTGCCATAATACTTATTAACATATCTTTCATACGTAGAATTTCTTTTGCTTCAAGCTCGATATCGGTAGCTTGTCCTTGAGCACCTCCTAATGGTTGGTGAATCATAACTCTTGCGTTTGGTAAAGCCATTCTCTTTCCTTTTGCGCCTGAACACAACAAGAATGCACCCATAGATGCAGCATCACCAAGACAGATTGTTGAAACATCTGATTTAATAAGGTTCATAGTATCATATATTGCCATACCGGCAGTAATAACACCACCAGGACTGTTAATATACAGCATAATATCTTTTTCTGAGTTTTCGCTGTCTAAAAGTAGTAATTGTGCAACAACAGAGTTTGCAACTTCATCATCTATTTCTGTACCCAAAAAGATAATTCTTTCACGTAAAAGTCTTGAAAAAATATCAAAAGAGCGTTCTCCGCGTGAAGATGCTTCAATAACAGTCGGGACATAGCCCATTATTTTCATATAAGTTTCCTGATCCATTTTGGCTCTCCTTTTTGTTGGTATTATACTACAAAAATTTTATGCGGAAAAGGGGTTATTATTGCTTATTATATTTAAATTCTGTATTTTTGTAGTAAAATATGGCATGTATACGAGGTTACAAAAGGAAAGGATAATTAAATGACAAAACTTTCACCATTACAAATTGAAAGATTAAAGTATCAACCAAAACTTCCTTCAAGCTTACAAAACGGTGTTAACTCACTTGAGCTTATAGAAGGTGCAGCAACTCAATCTGTCAGAGATCAGGAACAGATTAGTGAATTATTTGCTAACACTTACGGAAAACCTACCGTAACATTCAAATCAACTTCTGAATCTTCTGTTTCGGAAGTAAGAAATGTTGGTGTGATTTTATCAGGCGGTCAAGCTCCTGGCGGACACAATGTTATTGCAGGTTTATATGATGCATTAAAAAGTGCAAACCCTGCTAATAAATTATACGGATTTTTGGGCGGACCTTCCGGTATCATTGACGGTAAATATGTAGAATTTACTGATGAATTTATTAATGATTACAGAAATACCGGTGGTTTTGATATTATCGGTTCAGGCAGAACAAAATTAGAAACAGAAGATCAATTCAATGAATCATATAATGTTTGTAAAAAATTGGGAATATCAGCTATCGTAATTATCGGTGGTGACGACTCTAACACAAATGCTGCATTATTAGCTGAATGGTTTGTGAAAAATAATACAGGTATTCAAGTTATCGGATGCCCTAAAACTATTGATGGTGATTTGAAAAATGAACAAATCGAAATTTCTTTCGGTTTTGATACTGCTACTAAAACCTATGCTGAACTTATCGGAAATATTCAACGTGACGCTAATTCAGCTAAAAAATATTGGCACTTTATTAAAATTATGGGAAGAAGTGCATCTCACGTTGCTTTGGAAGCAGCTTTACAAACCCAACCTAACATCACATTGATTTCAGAAGAAGTAGAAGCTAAACAAATGTCTTTGGATTCAATTGTTAATTATATGGCTGATATTATTGCAAGACGTGCAAATGCAGGTAAAAACTTCGGTATAGCGGTTATTCCTGAAGGGTTAATTGAATTTATTCCTGAGATGAAATCAATGATTTCTAATCTGAATGATATTATGGCTGAATTGGAAACTGATTCAAGCTTCTTGGCTGCAACAAGCATGAGTGCTAAATTTGAAATCGTAGAAAAAAGATTAGATGATAACAATGCATCTGTATATAGCTCACTTCCGGCAAGTATAAAAGCACAGTTACTTGCAGACAGAGATCCTCACGGTAATGTTCAGGTTTCTAAGATTGAAACAGAAAAATTATTAAGTGAAATGATTGCTACAAGATTGGATGAAATGAAGCAACAAGGCAAATATAGCGGTAAATTCTCAGCACAATCACACTTCTTCGGATATGAAGGAAGATGTGCATTCCCGTCAAACTTTGATGCTGATTATTGCTATTCACTTGGTTATAACGCTTTTGCTTTGATTAATAACGGTTTGACCGGTTACTTGTCATCAGTAAGAAATCTTACTGCTCCGGCATCTGAATGGGTTGCGGGCGGTATTCCTCTTACTATGATGATGAATATGGAAAAACGTCATGGCGAAATGAAACCTGTTATTCAAAAAGCTCTTGTTAAGCTCAACGGTCCTGTATTTAAACAACTACAAGACAACAGAGAAGATTGGGCAATGAATGACAGATATTTATTCCCTGGAGCAATTCAGTATTTCGGACCAAGCTCTGTTTGTGATATTACGACAGTAACTTTGCGTTTGGAAAGAAGTAAAGAATTGGCATCTGTTTAAGCTGATTTTGAATGTGGCAGATAAGATGTCAATATAACCGTAAAAGGGGCTGATTACAATCAGTCCCTTTTAATTTTGGATTTTGTGTTAAACTTTAGTTATGAATATTACTGCAGGTAAATATAAAGGACAAAAAGTTATTGCTCCGGATGAAAATATCACCCGTCCGACATTATCAAAAGTCAGAATGAGTGTTTTTAATACATTGCAGTCAATGATTGATTTTGAAGGTGCAAGTTTTTTAGATATGTTTTCGGGTTCAGGTATAATGGGGTTGGAAGCACTCTCTCGCGGTTTTACCTCTGTTGTGATGATTGAAAAAAATCGTAAAGTTTTTAATATTATTAGAACAAATATCAAAAAGTACGAAAAAGATAATGATATTAAACTTTTTCTTGGTGACAGCTTAAAACTTTGTCAAAAGATGTCTTTTATGCCTGATGTGATTTATATTGATCCTCCGTATTATGCAGGAGTTTATGAGGATAGTCTTTTGGCGGTAAAAGATATTGCTTCGGGAATTGTAATTCTGGAACATGTCGTAGATGTAGATTTTATAGGTTTTGATGTTTTAAAACAGAAAAAATATGGTGATAAATTAATAACTTTCCTAAAAAAATCTGCTTAAGTTTTGTTTTTAAGTTATAATAACTTTATGGAGAACAAGAAACAAAAGGTATTATTGATTAAGTTATCGTCACTTGGTGATGTTATTTTTAACATTCCTTTGGCAAATGCGCTAAAAGGTGCAGGTTATGAGGTCACTTGGCTGGTTTCTGAGAAGGGAATACAGGTTGTTAAGGATAACCCTTGTGTTGATAATGTTATATTGGCTCCTGTTGTAAAATGGAAAAAACGCGGATTTTCATTTGAAAGCTTTAAAGAATATCTTTCAATTTTAAGGCAAATAAGAGATGAAAAGTTTGATATTGCGATAGATTCGCAGATGATGTTAAAAAGCCTTTATTGGATGCTTTTCTCAGGTGCAAAACGCAGAATTATATCTAAGGAAGCCAGAGAATTAGCAATATTAGGTGGAAATGAGTGGATTGATGATATTTCTTATGCGCCGGATTCTCCGATAGTATTGAATTATTTACGTTATGCCAATTATTTGGGTATTAACCCTGAGCAAATTCAAGTTTCGTTACCGGAGCGAAGTGCAGAGCAGGTTGAGAAAATTGATGCAATATTAGCCGGACTTGATAAATCAAAGCCGTTGGTCGTTATTGCCCCTGCTACAACTTGGGTGAATAAACATTGGGATAAAGATAATTGGCGAATTGTGGTGGAAAATCTTGCCCCATGCTGTAATCTTGTTTTTACGGGCGGGCCTAATGATAGTGAATTAATTGAATATATTAGTGGCGGCAAATATATCAATCTTGCAGGGCAAACCGATATAATGGAATTGATGGAATTATTTTCCAGAGCTAATCTTGTAATGGCTCCTGATAGCGGAAGTGCTCATTTAGCTTGGGCAACAGGAAAACCTGCGGTTGTAACTATTTTCACCTGTACACCTAAGAAAGTTTTAGCTCCGTTTGGACCGTCAAATAAATATGTTGCATTAGGTGGCGAAGGTATGTTTTGCCAGCCGTGTTTTAAACGTAAGTGTAAATTGCAGAAAAATTGTAATGCCTGTACACATTTTCCAAATCCGGCAGATGTTGTTGAAGTCGTCAAAGGCTTGATATTTCAATAAAAAAGTTGTATAATTATACCGTAATTACTAATATAAAGGGCATTCATGGGATTATTCGATAAATTTAAAGAAGTTACCCGTAAGGTTTCAGAAGTTGAGAATAATATTTATAATGAAAAACGTGATTATTTAGAAATATATGAGCGTAATCTTGAATTGGAGCGAGAAATTGCGGAGCGTACGGAAGAACTTAATGATGCAAATAAAAGAATGTTTACCTTGCAACATATATGGGAGATGATGAATTCTTCTACTCCGTTGGAAAATGTATTAGAGGCTATTGTAAACAGTACGCAGGGTGAACTTGGATATATGCACTGTGCAATTATACGAAAACTCCAAGACGAAAATGGTGATTTTATGCGAGTTTTGGCTCAATCGAACGATGGTTTGATTGATAGGCTCAACAGTATAATCGGAACTCCGGGTATCCAAACCAGAAGACTTACATATTCTTCTGATAGTGTGTTTGCTGATACTATGAGGCAAAAAACGATTATACAAACAAAATCAATTGATTTATCTTTGAAGGCTGTTTTGCCTGAATTATCGTCAGATGTAATTCAAAAAGTTATTGCCAATCAACCTGTAAAATCTGTGATAGTTGTTCCTTTAGTTGTTCAGAAAAAAGAATTTGGTTGGTTTTGCGTATTTTCGGCAAGAGAAGAACTTGCGGGTGTTGAAATGGACTTTTTGGGATTATTCGCAAAACAGATTGAAATGGCTATTACAATTGCTGATTTATTCCAAGCTGTTCGTGATCAGGCTGTTACGGATGCCTTGACCGGTTTGTATAACAGAAGATATTTCGAGGAGGCATTAGACAAAGAAGTTCAACGTGCAAAACGACAAAAACAACCGTTTTCTATTATTGGTATTGATTTAGATTATCTGAAAAAAATCAATGATACTTACGGACATGTGTATGGAGATATGGCTATAAAGGCAATTGCTGACGTTTTGAAATCGAATGCACGTTCTGTCGATGTTGCGGCAAGAATTGGCGGAGAAGAATTTAATGTATTGCTTCCCGGTATAGGATCGGAGGGGGCAATGGTTGCTGCAGAAAGAATACGTAAATCTATTGAAGCTGTAGATATTGATACTGTCGGGCATATTACCGGTAGTTTGGGTGTTGCAACTTATTTTGAACATAGTGAAAATATTGATGAATTGATGGAATTGACTGATCAGGCGATGTATACATCAAAACGAGAAGGTCGCAATCGTGTTACTCTTGCAAAACCTGTTTCCGAAACCTATTGGCAAGAAGTTGCAGTTAATACGTTTATTGATTTATTATCAAAAAATAAAATTCCAAAAGTACAACACCTTTCAAAAGAGCTGTGCTTAAAATTGAATGCGCCGGCAAATAAAGATGAATATTCCAAAGAAGCTTTGTATACGGTTGCGGATATGCTTACAAAGATATACAATCCTATGCACACTCCGGGAGTTATTAAAAACAAAGTTATTATGGCGGTAAGTTTGGCAAAGCGTTTTGATATTCCGAAAGCGGATATTGATAATTTGAGGGTTGCAGTACTGTTATATGATATTGGAAACCTTATGTTGCCTGATGATTTGCTTCAAAAAGCTACTCCATTGACCGATGAGGAACGTGAAAAGATTAAACACCATCCTGTGATTGCATCAAGAGAAATATTGAAGCCGATATCATACATTCAGGATGTCTTGCCGATAATTGAGCATCATCACGAAAATTGGGATGGTTCCGGTTATCCTAATAAGATATCTAAGGATGCTATTCCTTTAACTTCACAAATTATCTTGATTATTGATGAATATTTTGCTTTGATTGAACCTCGTCCGTATCGTTCAAAATTGTCAAGTAGGGATGCACTTGAGATTATTAAGGCGGATTCGGGTAAAAAATGGAATGATACCTTAGTAAAAGAATTTATTTCCCTAATTGAGCATGATATAGTTTAATTATTATGAAGGAAAAAGAATTTATATCCGTAATAAAAGAAGTATTGCAATCGGAGTATATTGGGGATGATTGTGCATATTTAAAGGATTTGGGTATTGTTGTTACTCAAGATAGTCTTGTTGAAAACGTTCATTTTAGGCGTGATTTTATGAATCCGTTTGAACTTGGGTATAAGTCTGTAGCGGTGAATTTGTCTGATGTTGCAGCAAGCGGTGCTCAGGCAAAATATCTTACGATAGCTTTGTCATTGCCGTCAGATATTGATAATGAATTTATAAAAAGTTTTTATGAAGGGGCAAAATTTGCTTGTGGTAACGATGTAAAAATAGTTGGCGGTGATATAACCGGTGCAGATAAGGTATTGGTATCTGTTTGTGCAATAGGGGCTTCTGCTTTTAGAAAAGTATCTTCCCGAAAATGTGCGAAAGTGGGTTATAAGGTAGTAGTATCAGGTCTGCATGGTTCGTCTGCTGCCGGATTGAGGTTGTTGATGCAAGGTAAGCGCCAGCCCAAAAAATTTATAGATGCGCATTTAATGCCGAAAGTGCAAACCGAATTCGCAAGGGAAATTTCTTCATCCGTAAAACAAGATTATGCAATGATGGATACCTCAGACGGATTGTTGGATGCTTTGTCAACAATTGCAAACGAAAGCGGTGTTTTTTTGGATATTGATTTTAATAAAATACCTTACGATAAAGATATCGAACAATTTGACTTTTGGCAGAATATGGTTTTGTTTGGCGGAGAGGATTATGGTATTGTAGCGGTTGTGCCGCAAGAATTAGACTGTGGCGGTGTTGTGGTAGGGGAAGCTAAATTAGGTTTGGGTGTAAATTTGAGATTTTCTGATAACTCTGTATATTATACAAAAGCTGATGTTGAAAAGCATATTTTTGAACATTTTAATTAAAACTTTATGTTTCTTAACAAAAATCTCTAATCAGGCAAAAAATATTTTTACGTGTTTTTATACCAGTGGAAAAAAGGTTAGAAAATGTTAAACGTACCAAATATAAATCAATCTGCAATGATAAATAAAACAGGCACGGTTCAACCTAAAACAGCTTCTGCGCCTGCTAATGTCTCTCAACAAACAAATTATACAACCAATATATACCCGCAAGAAACAATACCTGTGTATGCAAGAAGTGGAGAACAAACTTCTGCAAACACTTCAAAACCAACTCATACAAGCTGGTTTTATATAAATGATATTCATGGCAAAATGACCAATATGGAAAGAATTTATAATCTGGCATTGGAGTTTGACAGGATTCCTTCGAAAGACTTGACCGGAAAATTCTTTGCCCCTTCTGCTGATAATGTTTCAAAATTCAAAGTATCTTCAGGAGATATAATTCTTGGTGCAAACTATACTACAAACCAAGTAGCAAGCCAGTTTTTGAATTGGAGCGGATTTATTGCATCTGCACTTGGCAATCACGAATTAGATGTATCGGAGCCTGAAAATTTTGCAAAATTACTGAATGATGCTTCATATAAATTGCTTGCTATAAATGTAAAAATTGATGAAAAATCACCATTGCACGGTAAAATAGAGAAATCCATGATAGTTGAAAAAGACGGAGTTAAATATGGACTTATCGGTATTGCACCGTCTGATATGCTAAAACGTGTGAAAATGAATAATACCCTCAAAGATTTTAAGGTTTCTGATGCTGAGGAAACAATAAAACTTGTTCAAGAAGAAGTAAAAAATCTAGAAGCTCAGGGAATAAAACATATTGCCGTCTTATCACATGCCGGAATTAAGGCTGATAAGCGTTTGGCACAAGAAACTGAAGGTATAGACTTAATCTTTGGTGCGCACACTCATGATTTAATTGACGGTGTTAAGGAAGGTGAAAACCTTTTCTACTCAAAACGCGGAGAGCCGACAATTATTACTCAGGCAGGTAAAGATGGTGAAACTGTAGGTATATTAAACGTAGATTTTGATGAAAACGGAATTATTAAAAAAGCTCAAAACAATATCATTAAGGTAAGAGAATTTAACAGACCGCTTTTTGTCAAAGATTCTGTTGAAAAAATAATAGGCAAGCCTGAAGTTATCGGCAGAGTAAAAACAACACTTCCTCCGCCGGAAAAAAGACTTGCAGAAAACAATCCTCACGGTAATGTGATAGTTGATGCTATGAGATGCGAACTTGGTACAGATATCGGGATTTTGAATACCGGAAATATTCGCGGAAGTTTTCCTCAAGGAACAATTGATTCAAGGGCAATATCTGATATTACTCCATTTGAGGATAAAATGATGATTTTAAACTTGTCCGAAAAACAAATTGTTGATGCAATAAAGATCGGTTTACAATCATTGAATAAAAGTTCAAACAAACCGGGAATATTGCTTGTTTCAGGTTTGAGGTACAAGGCTAATACAAAAGGTGAACTTCTTGATTTAGAATTTATTGATAAGGAAAATAATGTTCACAAAATTGATATAAACAATCCAAATCCTGATAAAAAATATACCGTAGCGGCAGATGATTTCTTTGCAACAGGTGGGGACGGATATTTGGAAAGTAATAAAAATCCTGATTTCGTGCTCGAAAAGTTTGATTTAGATAAAAACAAACTGGCATGTGATTACATCAAAAAACTGGATCAACCAATAGAGATTAAAAACGATAACAGAATACAAATTGTAGAGGCTTAATAGCCGTATTGCTCGTGGGCATTCAAGTATTCTCGAACACTGTTAAGTGAGGATTGCACAATACGGGTAACGCGCGATGGCGATAGTCCGATTTGAGTTGCGATATCTTTTACTTGCATATTTCTGTAAAAACGATATTCTACAACAGTTCTTTCTTTTGGCGGAAGTTTTGAGATTGCAGCCCTTATCATTTTACCCATTTCAGAGATTTCGGCACTCTCATCAGGCATTGCATGAGGGTCTTTTACAAAATCAAACGGTGAATCATTGTCGCTTGCTGCAGCTGCAAGTCCGTCGATTGACAAAATTGTTTCGTAGATTGCTTCACGGACTTTAGCCTGTTTCATATCCATGCCTTCTACTGCTTCTTCCTCATCGTATTCATCTTCTGATTTATGTTTTAGTGAATACCATTTATATCTTATTCTTAATTCGTTACGGATTGCCCAACGTACTGCTGTTGCGATATATGCAGCATTATATTTTTCAAGTTGTTCAGGTGTCTTGTTTTTTATCATGACTTGAATTGCTATTATCCCAATAGAGAGCAGCTCCTCATATTCCACCATGTGTGATGGAATACGTTTATGTTCTACTCGTGCAACCTTTTGAACTATATCTATGTAATGCTGTAAATTTTTTTTGTTATCTTCATTAGCCATAGTTTTACAACTCAATATTACTACAATAAATTAATTTCGCGGTCGTTTATTTGATGGATTTTTCATCTTATATACGAACATTAAAATTTCAGCAACTGCTTTATACAATTCAGGAGGAATTGATTGATTTATATCTACCATTCTAAATAAAGCTCTGGCTACAGGTGGGTTTTCAATAACCGGAACATTATGTTCTTTTGCAATATTTATAATTTTTTTCGCAATAAGCTCTGTCCCTTTAGCAATTAACATTGGAGAATCCATTTCTTCTGCCACATATTTAAGTGCGCAGGCGACATGTGTGGGGTTTGTTACGACAAAATCTGCGGTAGGCACAGCATCCATTGCTCCCTGTTGTAGCATTTGCATTCGTCGTTGGCGAAGTTGAGCTTTTACGTTTGGGTCACCTTCTGAGTTTTTGTATTCATCTTTTATTTCTTTGAACGACATTTTTTGGTCTTTTAAAAATTTCCACTTAGTGACACCATAGTCTGCCGCTGCAATTATCAAAAAAGCGATACAGGCTTTAAAAATAAATTCGGTAATAATTTTGCCAAATTCTATCATGACAGCAAAGTTATTATCAATAGATGCAAGCATAAGTATTGACTCAATGTGGTCTTTATAAACCATCCAGCCGATATAACCTAAAATAATAACTTTTATGATGTTTTTAAATAATTCAAACAAGGTTTTTATTGACATAATATTTTTGAAATATTTTGTCGGATTTAGTTTATCAAGTTTTGGCATTAAAGGTGCGACTGCAACTAAAGGTCCTACCTGTATAAAATCTGCTAATACCGCTACAAGCCAAGCAATTGCAAGAATTGGACCTATAATTAGTGCGGCTCCTTTTACCGCAATCAATAGGATGTACATGTAACCGATTTTTTCGGTATGGGCATTTGGAATTTGTTCGTACAGAAGGGTAAAAACCTGAACAATTTGATCCCAAATAAAAGGTGCTAATCCAAAAATTACGGAAAATAAAACAAGCAAAGAAACTGCTGTCGAAAAGTCTTTTGACTTAACAACCTGCCCTTCTTTTCTTGCCTGCTCGAGTTTTCGAGGGGTGGCATCAAATTGCTTGTCCTCATCACCCATTTTGAGATAGTTCCTTTTTGACTATATTATATCATGGATAATAATAAAAATTCGCGCAAAAGCATTTTGTATGTTTTACTTAAAAATATCTATATAAGAGCCGGATACTTCTAATCTGATATTATTTTAACTCCTGAGCTTGTTCCAAGTCTTACGGCTCCGGCTTTTATCATTGAAATTGCGGTTTCTTTATCTCTTATTCCGCCAGATGCTTTAACCTGTAAACCTGCATTTTTGACAGTTTGATACATAAGTTCGACATCTTCAACTTTTGCGCCAACTCCGCCTTTTACAAACCCTGTTGAAGTTTTAACAAAATCTGCGCCTCCTTTTATTGCACATTCGCACGCATATTTAATATCTTCTTTTGTTAACAGGTCTGTTTCTAATATTACTTTTAAATTATGCTTTTCACACGCTCTTTTAATTTGACTTATTTCATCAACAATAAATTCGGTATCTCTATCTTTTACTTTGGTAACATTTATAACCATGTCAATTTCATCTGCGCCGTCACTTATTGCGTTAGTTGTTTCAAAAACCTTAGTTTTTGTGGTGTTTGCACCAAGTGGAAAACCTATAACTGTTACAACTTTTACATTTGAATTTTTGAGTGATTCTTTTGCAAGTTTTACATAGCAAGGATTGACGCAAACTCCAAGAAATTGATTTTTTTTAGCTTCTTCAAAAAGTTTGGTAAAATCTTGTTTTGTTGCATCCTGTTTCAATAAAGTGTGTTCAATATAGTTGTTCAAGTTTTCCATAATAACCCTCCTTGTTTGATTATATCACAAATCTTCCATTGTTACCAAAT
>CAMGGL010000001.1 GCA_946055575.1 uncultured Candidatus Melainabacteria bacterium | reverse complement strand
CCCCGCCTTACAGCCTCTGCTCGCTCCGCGCTGCCAGCACCTAATTTAGAAAAAAGGAAATAAAGACAGTTATGTAGGTCGCATTTACCAATGCGACAATAAGTTTGCTAAACCACAGTAACCTTGCCAATTGGTAAGATCCTGAAACAAGTTCAGGATGACATACGCGTTTAACCCTTTGTTTTCCTTATATTGTCATGCTGAACTTGTTTTGTTAGGTTGCGGATGTTTCTAAATTCATTATTTAGCATAATGTAACAAAATGTAAACTTGAATTTAAAGCGCCTCAAATCCAGTTATAATGCCCTATATGATATGATATGATATGATATGATAGGTGTAAAGCATTAATTTCTCGGATTTTGTTTTTATTAAGACATAGGGGTAAATAAAAATAGAAAGAAAGGAAGTTAGTATTTATGAGTTTTTTTATGAGTTGTTTGGGGAAAATGCCTGCCGGTAGTTTTGGAAAGGTTGTTAAAAGTACTATTCAAAATGGAGGTGACGAGCTTGTGGGAAAAATCTTACATTCTCGTACTACTTTGCAGGCTTCAGATTTATCAGGACAAACTTTCAATTCCGTATTGGCCGATTTAAGGCAATCCGGATTAGGGAATATAAAAATTGTTACGACAAGAAACGGTGGTCATGTTGTTTATGTTCCAAATATTCAAAGAACCGGAGTTAGCGGTTTGTTTCCTGGTGGTGTAATGATGCCAAATGGTGGGAAAATCACAAATGTTTCATTCAAATTTAATGCTGAGGTGATTGTGTTCAATTAACAGGTGTTCAAAAAACGGCTAACGGAGTTGCAGGAAGTACTATTAGAACATCTCAAGGTATTGAAGAACTGGCAAAAGCCGGAGTTCAAAATCCGACAGAATATATTCAAGCTTATTCAAACGGGAAACATAGATATGTAAATAGAACATTTAGCCCATTTGGTGATAAACCTGTACCGGTAAAAGAAGCACAAGTTGCAAGTACCTCAGCTGCTAAAACCGTTAATTCGATTGAAAATCCGCACAATGAAGTTCTTGAACGTATGAGCTCAATTAAGCCACAAGAAGCACAACGTATTGTAGGTGTGCATTCTGCAATCCATGATGCAGAATTAGCTGCGAAGTCAGCTCAGAGTTCTGAACTTTATAAGTTAAGAATGGCTGAAGAAAGAGCTGAAAAACGGTTACTTTACTCTATTGACAATATTCAAGAAAGCTTAAAGGATATAAATCCTGAGCTTGGAGAAAAAGTCGGTGCCAAAATTTTACAAATTGCGGAAAAAGACCCTGTAAAAGCTCAAAAGTTCGCAGATAGACTGATTGAGCGATATCGCGGAACTGATTTAGAACGGTTCAGAGCAAAAACATCGTCTCTTGATTTAGATGATAACACATTTAAATTACCTGATATAGATGATTATTATCCAAGAACTGACAACCTATTCAAAGACCCTTTGGCAAATCCTTGGGATGATATTTTGGGATGTTAGCATAGATTTTGATAAAAAAATACCGAAATTTTCGGTATTTTTTTGTCATGAATATTATATTTGTCATCAAATACTCTCGACCATGTCACCCTGAACAAGCCGAGCAGAGGATGAGAGCGTAAGCGATATCCGTTTAATGCGAGGCGAGTTTCAGGGTCTTGCTGTTGGAGTTCTTTGCTATGGTTTAAGATCCTGAAATTGTCTTGGATTATTCGGGCGTGCAGAACACTTCATCTCGCTTTTAAATCTTTTCGGATTTAGTCGCTAAATCGTGTTCTTAGCTCTTACGAGTTTCGCTCGTTTTACTCGCTAACTCTACCGAAAATCCGTAAATTCAGGATGATACCTGCGTTTGAACTTCACATTCTATTCTAAATTTCTAATTCATCTGATAATTTTACCTTTTCAGGTTCAAGTTTTTCATACTCTATTATTTCATCAAGTTTATAAAGTGTTTCTTTTATTTTATTTGAATTGGTTTCCATAACGGTTTTTGTTGGATAAACCTTTGAAGTCTTTTTTAATCCTAATTTTTCATATTTTTCTATTGTATTAAACGGCCCGTTTGTTATTGCTTCAAGCTCCAGTTTCTTACATTTTAATTCTAAGAAATCTTTAAATAACTGATAAAACAGCGTTTGTCCTGCAAGTTTTACTTTTTTACCGTATTCAACAGGCCAAGTACAAATGCAATCTAAGATAGCGTTTTTGTCAGAGCGCCATGTTAATATCCCGCAAGGTTTGTTATCGCAGACAGCCAAGTACGTCGTATTTTCAGGAAATTGTGCGTTGTAAGTTGCGTATTCAATCATTTCATTCCAACGCTTATATTCATCTTTTCCTAAATTAGGCATAAGTTCTTTTGTGTCGATTCGCTCCTGCAGAGTTTTCAAGAATTTTTTATCGGCATTATCTGCAATTTGGTATAACTTGATTCTGCCTGCATTTGCGATATGCAAAGCTCCAAAATTTGGCTGGTATGAATTGTTTGAATTTATTTGCATTATGTATAACCTTTTTTATCATAATGCAAGTGAACATATAGAATTGCCTATTTGTAAAATTTTGTTAATTAAATATTTTAATAACCGGAATCTCCGATTGTATCAATGGCTTCAACCTTGATGTCTGTGATAAGTTCAGAGTATGAAATTACAACAACTGTCGGAATGTGACGTTCCAATAATTGATATAACGGCAATCTTATTCTTGGGGAACATAATACTACCGGTTGTCGTCCGCAAGTCTGATGAGCTCTTAGTAATGTCGTCGCTGTTGTTTCAATTAACTCCTGAACTTGTACAGGATTTAGCAAGAACATTGTTCCCAATTCTGTTCTTTGGCAAGAATCATCAAGTGTTTTTTCCCAATCAGGAGATAGGGTCAATGCATACAGAACTTTATCATCTTGCACATTGGATAAACATATTTGTCGTCCGAGAGCAGCTCTTAGTCGTTCTGATAATATATCAGGTTCTTTTGAAAATCTTGCATAGTCGCATAATCTTTCAAATACAAATATAATATCTTTTATTGAAACTTTTTCTCTAATCAGGTTAACAAATATTTTTCTCAAATCACTTGTAGAAATGATTGTCGGAACTAAGTCATTGACAAGCGTAGGGTCTTGTGAACGTACAAGTTCCATAAGTTTGAGTACGTCAGTTTTTGTCATAACTTCATCAACGTGTTTTCTTACACATTCTTGAAGGTGAGTAACGATAACGTCTGTTGCATCAACTGCAGTAACCAGTCTTGCTGATTTTGCATCTTCTTGAGAAATCCAGTATGCCTGAGTTTGGTATGTCGGGTCAATCCCGATAATTGCATCTTCAGGTACTTCTTTTTTCATTGAATCCCATTGGTCTGCAATTACCATAAATTTACCCGGATATACATAACCTGTTGCAACTGTGTTTCCGCGAATTGAAATCATATATTCATTCGCATCAAGCGCAGATGAATCCATAATACGTATATTGGGTAAAATATAACCCAGTTCGTCTGTTACTCTTTGTCTTAATGCTGCAATTTTTGCCAGTAATTGACCTTCCTGATCAGGGTCTGCAATTACCAATAAGTTAGAACCGACTTGCAAACTTAATATATCAACACCCAAACGTTCGTACATTCTGTTAGGGTTTACAAGGTCTTGCATATTTTGTCGTACATTTTCTAATTGACCCAATTGTGATTGAACGTCAGCATTGATAAGTACCTGAAATCCTGCAACAAATAGTCCTATCGCAAAAATTATAAACGGCAGCCAAGGTAACCCTGTCCAATGTCCTGTCACCCCAAGTAAAAGCAAAAATCCTGAGGCGAAAAATAATGCGTTAGGTTTGCTTGTAATTTGTCCTGTAACATCAGCACCAAGTGAAGGGCTTGCTGCTGACGCACGTGTCATAAAAATACCTGCTGCGATTGACATTAGTAAAGATGGTACTTGAGATGCCAAACCGTCACCAATTGTTAATACTGTATATTTAGAAACCGCATCACCAATCGGCATTTGGTTCATCAAACAACCAACGCATAATCCGCCGATGATGTTAATAAGTACGATGATAATACCCGCAATAGTATCCCCTTTTACGAATTTCATAGCACCATCCATTGAACCCATTAAGTTTGATTCTCTGGATAAGTCTTCACGTTTTTTTGTAGCTTCTTCAGGTGAAATCAAGCCGGCATTAAAGTCAGCATCAATGGTCATTTGTTTTCCGGGCATCGCGTCCAAAGCAAAACGGGCGGAAACTTCTGCGATACGTTCCGCACCTTTTGTGATTACCATAAATTGTACAACGGTAATAATTAAGAAAATTACACCGCCGACAATCATATTACCGCCTGTTACGAATGTTCCGAATGCGTGGATTACTTCTCCCGCCTCACCTTTTGCCAAAATCAAACGGGTTGAAGCAATTGACAATACAAGTCTGAACATTGTACCGACAAGTATAATTGACGGGAATGATGACAATTCAAGGGTTTTTTGAATATATAATGCGAACATTAAAAGTACAATACCAAGTGTTATATTCAAACAAATACAAATATTTATAACCCAGTTTGGCAGTTCTACCAACAAGATAATCAAAAGAAACAGTACAAAGACTGCCATAAAAAATTCACTTATTTGATTTCCGTTTCCTTCCGGTGCTGCCATTAAATTTCTTTTAATACCTCACTTATTATTGCTAATTGGGATTCGATTGTCGCATCAATTACCCCGTTTGTGGTTGTTAATATACATCCGCCTTCCATAATTGTTTCATCAGGGATTATTATAATTTTTGCCTCTAATCCAAGATTTGCAGAAACTTCCGGTACGTCTTGTTTTAACATTGGAACTTGTGACGGGTTAACCTTTAATGTTATTTTTGTTTCCTCTTTTGATAACCCTTTCATTATGTCTTTTATGTTTTCAAGAAGAATGTGCGGATCTTCTGTCATTTCTTTTTTAATAATTTTTTTTGCTATTTCAAGTCCGATATCTAAAATGTCAGGTGCAATTTCTTCATATATAGCTTGTTTTGCTCCAAAAAATGCAGAAATTGCTTCTCGAACTTTTTCAATATCTTCTTTGGCTGATTGTAATCCTTGTTCGTAACCTTCTTTTGCTGCGGCTTCTTTAATTGTATTGGCTTCTTCTCTGGCTCTTGAGATAAGATTTCTGTCATCAATTCTGCGAAATCCTCTACGCCTGTCGCCTTTGCGTCTTTCTTGCCGTTGTTTAAAATCAATATTGTCCAAATCAAATAAATCGATATCCTTTTCTTCGTTTTCGGATTCGAATTTATCTGTTATTTGTTCTTGAGCTTGTGCAGCTCCCTCCTCAGCAAGTTTTTTATTTTTCTTTTTGATTATCATGATACAACATTATTATACACTATCATATAGGTGTGTGGCAACAATACTTGCAACTTTTGGCGGTATTTTATCATAATATTTACCTTCAATCGCGTTAAATACAAGACGTTTTACCCCAATTCGTTCTCTGATAAGCATTGTATCTAATTCTTTACTTGAATATTTTGATGCAAATTTTTTAAGTTTTAATACAACTTTGTTCGGTGTCATTTCGGTATTTTTCGGAAGATTTGTTTTTATTTCCTGCAAACATCTGAGAGCATTTGCAGTTCCCACCCTTTGTGCTAAATCAGGTACACGCATATATTTAATTACTGCTTGAGCATCTTCAGGGTCAAATTTGTTGAGTATTGTTTGAACCCTGTCTTGATTCATTTTGTTAAACAACATTGCAACCGTTGCAAGTTTCAATACTTTAGAATCAACTTTCGGAAATTCCATTGGTGAATTATTATCAACAGGCGGCATTTGTCCGCCTGGAACTACGTTTGCACCTTGATTTTGTTGCATTTCTTTTGCCATTTTATCCATATTGGATTGAGAAGCGGCAAATTCCATCAAACCTTCATCTATCGCACCTTTATTTTTTAATTCTGTCAGAGCTTCCGTATAACTTTTTTTTACGTGATGTTCTATAAGCTCCAGTATTTGTTCGTGAGGCAATCCTTGAGAGAATGTTTGTTTTGCAATTTCAAAAATTGTATACGCAATTTTTTGCATTACAGGATCCCAAAATTGTTGTGGAATTCCTGAACGTATTAAGTCCACAGATTTATGAAAAGACCACTCTGCAATAATTTGTGTAATTGTTACGGCTTGTTCTTCGTTGAAATTTAATGCAGGATCTTCCGCAATTGCCTTTCCTGACAGCATTGCGAAGTTGCCAAGAGTATTTATGACGTATAGTTTTTGATTATCGTTGAAATCCTGCGGAACAAGTTCTTGTGCTTGTGCCGCAAGGTTTTGAGCAAAGGTTTCGTAATCAAAATTTTTCGTAGCCATTTATTTCTAACCTTCCTGTTGAGAACCTTCTTCAATCCAACTCTTGATTTTATCTGCAGAATCTTCTGTAATTTCACTTGAAATACTTTCAAGCGAATCTACAAGCAGACTTTCGTCAAATTGCGGGATAGCAACTCTTTGCTGTTGATTTATTAAATCTTGTGCAAGTTCGGATTGGCGTTGTGTAAGTTGGCTTGCGCGAGAATTGATGTCGCTTAATTGTCGTTCTTGTTCCAAAGCTTTCTGTCGTAGTTGTTCGACTTCAATTTGATTTTCTTCTTTTATTTTTCTTACTTTTGATGAAATCGCTTTGAATATGATAATTAATCCTAAACCGCAAAGCAAAAGTGCCAGCCACCAAGGATTTCCTGATTCATCCGGTTTTGGAAGATTTTGTTGTTTGTCAGGTGTCAAATACGGGTCATTTGAATTTGAATATGCAATAGATACATCTTCAGCAGTTACTTTTGGACTTGCTGCTCTTGCAATCAATTCTTTTAATTCTTCTTGAGTTGTTTCTGCCGGCCAGTTGTTTCTGTCAACGGTTACGGCAATAGAAATATCCTCAATCACTCCCGGTTTTATATATTCGTTGGTTTGGGTTTTTGTAACCCCGTATTGAGTTTCTGTTGCACTTCTTGAATAATTCCTGTTTTGGCTTGAATCTGTCCCGCCTGTAGGTAAGCCGTTTGGAAGATATGTACTTACTGCATTTATTCCTTGAGATTGGTCTTTGGTTTGGTCGCCCAATCCTTCTCGGAAAGATTGTTCGGATACTGATGCTTTTTTAGTCGGATCGTATTCGATTGTAAATTTCTCTACAGGTGTTTGTCTTAAAAATGTACTTACCGTTACAACGTAATTACCTGGACCAAAAAGTCTGTCGAGTTGTTTGGAAATCTTTTGCTGCATGTATTTGTCATTTTCTTCAAGACGTTGTAACATTTCGTCTTCCGCATCCATAACACTTCTGTAGACGTTTCCGTTAGTATCTGTAATTGAGATGTTTTCGGCTTTCAAACCTGAAACGCTGCCGACTAAAAGATTTATAATTGCTTTTACTTTAATCTGATCAAGTTTTTCATAATCCTTGCCGGAAGGCATTACAATTTGTACTGTCGCAGTTTTTGGTTTTGGATTTTCAAAATATCCGTTATTTTCAGGTATTGAAATAAATACGGTAGCATTTTGAATTGGTTTGATTTGCTTAATTAGTCTTGCCAATTCTCCATTCATAGCTCTTGCAAGACGAATTCTTTTATCCTCTTTAGTAGAGGTAAAATCACCTTTATCAAAGATTTCCAAACCTACGTTTTGGTCAACTAAACCGCTTTGAACAATGGCAATCAATGCGTTGTCGCGGTCAGTTATTGTACATTTTTTTGTTAATGTTGAACAATTTTTTGCGTTTAAATACAATTTTGACTTTGTACCGTCAAGAGAACGTTCTGCGGTAATCCCTTGTTTTGCGAGTAACGCTTGAATTTCCAAAGCTTTACCGAGATTGTCCGTTGTCAAAAGGTCAACATTGGTTTTTAATGGTTCTGCGCCAACTGTGTTGTTTTCGTTTTTGTTCCCGTTGGCTGTTATTGCAACTGAAATTATTACAACTGCAATTATCAGAACTGCTCCGCCGATTAGTCCATATAATAAAGGTTTATTTTCTAAAATATTGTTAATATCCATTTCCGTCCCGTTGTCTGAATGTTTTTATTGTATCAAGGAGAGTATTATACAGAAATTTGCGATACACGGTCGTACGCGTTTATAACTTTACCGATAATCTGAGTTGCAACATTTACGGATATTTCTGATTTTGACATTGCTGTCATTACATCGTGAATATCGACATTTTTATTTCCTGACATAATATCTTTCATCATATTATCCGGAGCATTCAATTCCTCGTTAAGATTTTCCATAAGTCCGGTGAATACTTGTTTAAAATCTCCGGTTTCAGGTGTTTCAACTCTTGATACTCTTGCGCTTGGCATCATTGCTGCGTCAAATTTTGAATGTTGTATTCTTGATGCCAAATCGTATTGCGGAAAGTTGCTTTTCATAATACTACCTCTCTATTCTATATTACTTCATTTGACTTGTTTTTTTCAACTTATTTACCTAAAAATCAACTAAAAGGTGGATAAGTGTTTATTTTGTTTTAATGAAAATTTTTACAAAATCAAAGAATTATTAATTGTAAATATTGATAAATAAAAAAGCGGGATATTCTCCCGCTTTTTTATTTTATTTACTTGTTTTATTAAAGGTTTCAGCATCATGAACCCGCATTGCGTAATATGGTGTCTTTTTACCGCTTTCTATTAAGAACAGTACAAAATTATCATTGTAACTGAAATTTCTGCCTCGTTCTACAGGGAGTGAAAGACATTTCATCATAATGGCGGCTTCACTTTTTAGTTTTACACCGTGATTATCCATTTTAAATTTTATAGTTTCAATTGTTTGGTCAATTTCGTAATTTGTTCCTTTTATTCTGTGCTTTTCAACGTCAGGGAAATTGGTTTCCAAATCAATATTGAAATCCGGAACTGATAATTTGTCATCTCCGTTAAAACTTCTTGAGCCCATGTATTTTTCAGCTTTTTCATTTACGTTTTTGAAATAATTATCAAAAGTTGTATCGTCATCTGTTCTATACAAAATTACAATATCTTTTGATTTCGTGAAAAGTTTTACTGCAAAATCATTATTTGCATTATAAAACATTACACTAACATTTTTATATAATCTTCTGCTACTGTCTTCATTTATTCCAAAATAATCTATAAGTGTCGGGTTTTGTCCGAATGTTCTTTGCGGTAATTTATCAAAAGGCACTTTGAATTTAAAATCTTTTTTCAACATTGCGTAGATGAAAAGTCTTTGAGGGTCGTATGACCAATCAAATAAATCCAAAATGTCGCTTGTTTCGTTAAATTTGTTTTTGATAGCGGTTTCTATTTCTGTCTTTAAATCAGGTGAAACGATATCTGATTTTACATAGTATGAGTTATTGTTTAAATAAGATTTTGTAAATGTTTTTTTATTCAATTCTTTTGCGTCAATTGAATCATAACCTGCAAATTTAATCGGTTTGTGCAGTATTTCATCCATCAATTCATTCCAAACAATTTGAAAAGTTCCTACCCATATACGGTTTTGGGCTGTACTTTCACTCGTTAATGCCGGTAAAACATCGATGTTTTTAGCCATTTGGGCTTCCGCAGTTTGAACGCTTATGCCGGAAAGTATTAATACGGCAATTGCTGTTAATAGTTTTTTCATTTGTTCTCCTTTTTATATCCGATATTTAAAGATTTCCAAAAACCCTTAAAAAATCCGCTTAGTGTATTTTTGTGAAGAATAGGGGCAGCCTCGTAGTATTGTTTATAGTTGTTGATAATATTTGTCGGTAAATCTTCACCTCTATCTAAAGTGTACGACAAAAACTCTATATAATCGTCCTGTTCTTCTTTATATAATAAATCGCGAGCTCTTAAATCCTCATCTGCTTCATAATGAATTAATGCGTGATAAGCTGCAATAAGACTTTCATCTACTGTATCTTTCGGGTACAACATCAATGCCTGTCTAACACTACAATGTCCCAACAGAACACTGCGTAATAATTTGGCAACCTCTTTTCTATCTTCCAAGTTGTTAGGCATGATTATTTTACTAAAAGCTTTTCTGTTTCTTGTTCAACGAAGTGCATCATTTTTACGTAATCTCCGTTGAAGAAATTATTGGTAAATTCATCAAGCATGTTCAAAGCCATTTCACGTCTATCCATTGTTGCCTTGTAGAAAAACTTTTTACCAACTTTATATCTTACAAGAATACATTTTGTAACCAACCTGTCCATAACGGTTTTGATAGTTGTATATGCACGTTCTGTACCATTTTTTGATAATTCGTCCACTACGTCCTGAATTGAAATATCTTTGTCTTCATCAATGGATGTTAAATTCCAAAAGGTGTTTAAAATTTCAATTTCTAAAGAACCGCAAGCCATATTTTCCTCCTATAACTAATAATTACTATAATTGTAATATAAAATAAAAATTTTACAAGATACTTTTTTAAAAACTTTACAAAACTATACGGGCAAATCCTCACTATTATTCAAGAAACACGCACTTGAATGAATGGTATTAATTTTTATTAATTTTGGAATTTTTTGTGTGCAAATTTTCATACAATTTTTGCAACGCGGGTGAAATTTACATCCGTTTATTTCTTGAGAAAGTGTTGGTGGCTGACCTTCTATTGTTTGAAGTTTTTCTTTATTGTTTGCCGGTAGGGAATTTAATAATGCTTTTGAGTATGGGTGGTTAGGATTGCTAAAAAATTCCTTATTTGGGGCTTGTTCTATTATTCTTCCCGCATACATTACAGCGATGTCGTCTGCGTTTTCGCTAACTAAAGCCAAATCGTGTGTAATTAGTAAAATTGAAGTTTTGTTGTTTATTTTAATTTCGTTTAATAATTTCATAATTTGCGCTTGAATAGTTACATCAAGTGCTGTTGTTGGTTCATCAGCAATAAGAATTTCCGCGTTACAAGCAAGAGCCATAGCAATAATTGCGCGTTGTTTCATTCCGCCTGAAAATTCGTGAGGATAATTTTTTAATCTGGTTTTTGCGCTCGGAATTTGTACTGCTTCAAAAGCTTCAATTGCTTTTTTGACAGCTTCATCACCTTGCAAATTTTGGTGAATTTTCAATATTTCAAACAACTGGTCGCCGACTGTATATAGCGGATTTAAGGAAGTCATCGGATCTTGAGGTATCAATGCAATTTTTGAACCTCTGAAATTTTGCATTTCTTTTTGAGATTTTTTCAGTAAATCTTCTTTTTGAAAAATTATTTTTCCGGAAGTAATTTTTGCGGTTTTGGGAATTAGGTTTAAGATACTCATTGCACTCATTGTTTTTCCGCAGCCTGATTCTCCGACAATGGCAAGCATTTTACCTTTTTCCAAAGAAAAATTGACGTCATATAAAGCCTGACGAAATATATCTTCACATTGGAAACCAAGATTGAGATTTTTGACTTCTAGGATTGACATTTTATGTATTATATTCTTTATTTCTAATTATGTAAATAGTCAATTGTGGGAAAAAGAACGCAAATAAACTGAGTATTGCGTTCTTTTTTGTATAACTTTTTAAGTTTAAACTACCGCCATTTCCTTATTGAAAGGGTTGGAGCAGGAGGGGCACACCTGTTTGTCACCCAATATTTCAGATTTGATTATTGCCAAATCTTGTTGCATAAGTCTTCTTGGTGAACCTTCTTCCATTGAGTGATTTCGCAACAAATATGACGGGTGGAAAATCGCCATTGCACGGTATTCCTTACCGTTCACGTTCACATTAAACCAGTTTCCGCGAACTTTTGAAATTTGAACTTTTTTATCTGCCCAAAAAGATTTTAATGAAGTAGCTCCGCAGAAAATTATTGCTTTCGGATTCATAATGTCAATTTGTGCATTCATAAATTTTGAGCAAAGTTCTTTTTCAACGTCTGTTGGAACTCTGTTTTCAGGTGGTCTGCATTTTACGGTATTTATAATATATAGGTCATCTTGTCTTGAAATTCCTGCTTCTTCAAGGAATTGGTTTAACAATTTTCCTGCTCTGCCGACAAACGGTGTTCCAGTTTCATCTTCTGTTTCTCCAGGAGCTTCCCCGATTAAAACAATTCTTGCAGTTTCAGGATTTCCGTCAGAAAAAACTACATTGTTACGAGTTTTTCCTAAAATACATTCTTGACAATTTTCACATTTAGATTTTAGTATATCCAAACATCCCTTTTTAATCATTAAATCGCTCTCCTTATTATTTTCCTTCATTTTTAAAAATCCCAATTTCGTACTTTTTACAGTAACGTCTTAGTTCTTTCATTATTATATCAGATAATAAAAATACTGCAATCAAATTTGGAACGGCAAGAAATAGCGTGAACGCATCAGATAAATTTACTACGCTTTTTAAATTCATTGCAGAACCTATTACGATAAATAAACAGTATATTATTTGAAATGTTCTGGTTGTATATTTTGAATCTCCGAATAAAAATGTCCAACTTTTTGTTCCGTAGTATGAGCCACACAGCATTGTTGAAAGTACAAAGCATGCTGCCATAAATGTTAATAATACAGGGAAAAACGGACATACTGTTGCAAATGCTTTTGATGTTAATTCAATTCCTTCAATTCCGTTAGTATTTAGGTATGCGCCTGTTACAACTATTATAAATGCTGTTGCTGAACCGACAATAACCGTATCTACAAACGGTTGTAACATTGCAATAAAAGCTTGAGCTACAGGCTTGCTGGTTTTTACTGCCGAAAATGCAATAGGTGCTGTTCCAAGTCCTGCCTCGTTTGCAAACATTGCACGGCGAAATCCCCATAACATACAGGCAAACATTCCGCCTGTTACCGCGCTCGGGTTAAATGCCTCTTTGACAATCAAGCAGACTGTATGCGGAATATGATGAATATTTAATAAACAAATTATAAATGCAGAAAATACGTATAAGCTACACATTACAGGTGTAACTTTTGAGGTAAATTTACCTATAGCTTTTATCCCGCCAATTACTGTTACGTAAGTTATTATTGCAACAATTAATCCAAATATCCAGCGTTGACCTGCAAATAATCCTGTTACATTTGTGATTTGTGTAGTTATGGCATTAATTTGAAATAAATTCCAACCGCCAATCATTGCAAATATACAGCATACTGCGTAAATTTTTGATAAATACGGGGTGTACGGTTTAATCCATTCAGCTCGTAATCCGTTTAGTATATAATACATCGGCCCGCCTGATGATGAGCCGTCTTTATTAATTTGACGAAACTTTATGCCTAATAATACTTCAGCAAATTTTAATGCCATAGAAAAAATGCCGGCAACAATCATCCAAAAAATTACACCCGGTCCGCCAACCGAAACTGCTAAGGCAGATCCAACAACGTTACCCATTCCGGCAGATGCCGATATTGTCGCGGTTAGTGCTTGGAAAGACGAAACTTCTCCTTGTTTTTTCCGTTTTATTGCATCTTCATGTTTATATTTTTTTGTAATAAGATTTATTGCGTGTTTAAAACCCCACAAGCCGATAAATCTTGTTCTGAATGTAAAATATAATGCGGCAGTCATTAGTAAGACAATTAAAAATTCTACACGAACACCGTTAATTGTTACGTGTGAAAAAATTATTCCTGAAATTTTATTCGCTATTGGCGATAAAATACTGTCAATCCGGCTATCTAAATTCATAACCTGATTATATAATAAACATGCAATTTTGAAAAATTACTCCTGAACAACTTTTATCAGTCTGTTCCAAACATCTTCAATTGAGCCGTCTGCATTGATTGGTTTTAAAACTCCGCGTTTTTTGTAATAATCAATCAAAGGGGCGGTTTCTTGAAAATATGTTTCAAATCGTGCTTTTGCAATTTCTTCGGTGTCGTCTTTGCGTTGAGTTAATATTTCTCCGCATTTGTCGCAAACCCCTTTATTTTTTGGAGGCTTGAATTTTAAATTATATATTTCTCCGCATTTCGGGCATGAACAGCGATTTACAATTCTTGAAATCAATACGCTTTGGTCTAAATCGAAATAAATAGCTTTAAAATTGACTTCAGCAGAACCGTTAATTTCTGAATTGATAACGTCAAGCATTTCTGCCTGTTCAAGACTGCGCGGATATCCGTCCAGAATATAGCCGTTTTCACAATCTTTTTGAGCTAAACGAGATTTAATTATAGAACCGACTAAATCTACCGGTACCAAGTGTCCTTTATCTATAAAAGACTTTGCAATAAGTCCGTTTTCTGAACCGCTTTGAATTTCTGCTCTTAATAATGAACCGGTATCAACATGCGGAAATCCTAAAAATTCTGCAAGTTTTGTTGTTTGAGTACCTTTTCCGCAAGCAGGAGGTCCTAAAAAAATCAGTTCTTTTTTCATAATATTCTCTCTTTTATTCTGTATCTACTATATTAATATTACATCAAACAAAAGTTTTGCATTATATAGCAAAAAATATTTTGTTTATGTTTTAATGCTTGCATCATGGATAAATTAAACAACATAACAAACACTAAGGCTTCGATTATTACCGCAGAACCTGCAAAAACAGAAAAAGATAAAAAACAGAAAGTTAGTCTGAAAGATAGGAAATTTTCTTCAAAAGAGGTTTGTTCAATAGCTGCAGCTACTGCTATTACAGCAGCAGTTCTCGGCGGTCAAATGCTCAGCGGACGTGCCAGAGCAAGATTTCGTCTGGTAAATGCAGAAAAAAACAGCTTGAAAACAGGTATAAATGCACTAAGAGAACAAATTAGAGGAGTGACGGAAGATAATGTATTATTAAATAATACAAATAAAGGCTTACGAAAAGAAATTAGTGCATTGAGTGCCAAATTAAAAGATATTATTGAGAGCGATTTATCTCCAAAAGAGATAAGGGAAAATATATACCAAACTTTAAGAGCAAAGATTTTGGGCGAAAACTTGGATTATGATATTGCAAATCCGCCGGTAGTCGGACGGGGAAACTTCAAGGTATTTGATGATGCTGTTGATTTGCCTGCGGTACAAAGAACTTCAAATCGTGCCGATGCCATAAGATTAGATATTCCGGAAATAGGAGCTGACGGTCGTTTTGAATTTTCAATGCCAAAAACCTCAGAAGTAAAAGTTACTCACATGCCGACAAAAGATTTTTCGCCGGTTTATAATTCTCAAACAGGCGTAACCGAAAGTTATGCGGATTCGGTAAGGTGGAATGCGGATAAAATTGCACGTGACATATTACAGAATTTTTATGACGGTCATGGACAAACGCTTGATGGTGTAAGATTTAGCTTTGTACCAAACGGTAAAAAGGTTAAGGTGAGAATTTCAGGTGACAGTACATATACTGTTGATAAAGCAATTTATATCGGTGAATCTACAAAACGTGATGATGCGAAAGCTGCCGGTAACTTTGGTGAAGGTTTAAAAATGTGCGCCTTAAAGCTGTTAAAAGACTATGATATCGGTAATATGAAAGTTGCGTCCGATAATTGGGAATTAACATTTAGTTTACAAAATACGGCACTTACCGATAAACGTGTGTTAAGTTATACTCTTGAAAAAGCGGATAAATACAACGGCAATTATGTTGAATTTGAAACTGATAATATGGAATTACTCCAATCGTTAAGGAATACAATTAATAGGTTCTATCATCGCAGTAATGAACATTTCAGATGCCCGGATTTTGAAAATGATGTTCTTGGTGTAAAAATCTTACCTACTGATGAGGTTGGTGGTATTTATATCGCAGGGCAAAAATTTGAATTTGAAAATTCTTATAACGGTTTAAAAGGTGTATCAATATTTTTCAAAGAAAAACCTGATCCAGCGTATATAGATGTGTCTCGTGACAGAACATCTTTATGGGATTATGATTTCAATTCTCTCGGATTTTATTATGGTAGAGAAAATGCAATGCCTTTGGATGAACAGGTTAAACTGTTGAGTTCACTTCAAAAATATTGGACAAAATCGAAGCTGCCGGGAGCTATGGATTACTTCGTAGTGGGGATGTTATCGAGGATGAAAGACCGTGTACATATAAAATTCCCTGATAAATATGTTGCATATTCTCCTGCTTCTCCGGATGTTGTTTTGGAGTTGCAGCTTGCCGGATATACCATTTGTAAAGAAGATTTCACCAAACTTGGTATGAAGTCAATCAAAGATTTGTATGGTGACGCAAGGGCGCATGAACCGGTTGTTCCAAATGATGTGCAAGCTAAGAAAATTATGATATTAAAGGAAGCAATAAAAAATCTTTCTCCGGCGTTAGAAGAAAAACATTTTACGCCTGAAGAACTTGATACAAAGATTTACTTGTTTGACAGAACCTCAACAAATGAAAATAAAATATTTGAGCACACTTGTGCTGAAGCTATTATTGACAATGGTACATCTAAGGGCTTTTGGTTAGACAAGACATTTTTGGATAATTCATCTTTGAGTGAATTGTTAGAAACAGCACTCCATGAGCTTTCTCACAAAGTTGGCGGTGATGGGTCTGCTGAATTTTCTTATAAACTCACGGATGTAAATCGTGATACAATTACTCATATTCTTAATGATGTGGTGGCGAAAGAAAACATCCAAGCATTAAGCAGAATTTGGGATGAATTATAAAATTGTAAATTTACGTAAAATTTTGACAAAAATTTGTTGCTTTTTGTTTTAATATGGAAGAAAATACATAAAAACGGATGTGTGAAATGAATATAAATGGGACAACGAGATTTCGAATAGACAAAGAACGATACCACAAGGAGTACATGTCTTCAAAAAATGAGACGCTTTTCACTCCTTTAAAAAAAGACTTACAATATAATAATCAAGATATTAAGAGACCTTTAAAAATAAATCATTCGGATTTAAGTTTTAAAGGTCTTTCTTTAGGTTATAAACAGCTCAATAAGGTTTATAGCAAAAAAGAGTTTTTCGAGTTCGCGGATAAATATCTTGGTGAAATGGGCAGGGAACTTTTTACTGACATCACGGAAAAGCATGCCGATAAAACTTCCAATCTTATTTCCGTAAACGGTGATGAAATAAAAATTTTCAAAAAAACAATACCTCATTTGGCATGGGATAATGCAATTTATATATTCAAAGTTTTACCGGGAGATATGTTGAATGGTTTGGTTGAACTTTTGGGTAAAGTTCCGGGTTTGAAAAACTGGTCAGCTAAGACTTTGGAAAGACAATTATTTAAAAATATAAGACAACGTTCAAAAATAGAAGCGAAAGTTAATTCTTTAACCGGTCTTATTACTTATCGAGATATGAAAATTGACTCTGCTGCAGAAGCTTATGCCAAACGTATGGGTAAAAATGTCAAAGATTTAACTCCTGAAGAAATGGCAAATATTGCGGCAAAAGTTGATGAAAAAATGGATTCAAGTATTTTTCAAACTGAATTAAAAATGTTTGACCCGAAATCCGGCAATTATGATACCAAGCATGAAAGAGCATTAAACAGATTGGTTTCAGGATTACCTCCTGCAGTATTTTTGGCAAATGATGCTTACAACCTTTCAAGAATGATGGATGATGATCATGCAGAAGCTCAAAAAGAACAAAAAATAAGGTTTAAGCAAGAAGTCAGCAGAATTTTAACCAGCGGATATTTGACACTTATTACAATGGGTGCGTTCCAAAAGTTTATTAACAAGTCAAAGGCTGGTATTGTCTTAACAACAGGTATTACGGTTTTGGTAACTGAGATGTTTTCTCGTTTGTCCAACGGAAAACACATTACAAGATTGACACCTGAAGAAGCTCGTGCCGAAAATGAAAGGAATAAAGCTCCGGAATCAAAAATTGCTCCTGTTGAAACCAAACAGATTTCTTCAACAGGAAGTGTAAATAACGATAAACAAAAAGAACAACAGCAAAAACCTTTATTGTCTTTTGATACTTTAATGAAAGCGTCAGCCGGAATTTTGGCATTGGGTTATGGCATTAAAGGTTTCAAAAATCTTCCTTTTGTTAAAAAAGCGGCTCTTAAATATTTTGATAATATCAAACTTAACAATGCGGAAAAATATGGAAAATTAAAAATAGATGCAGCGTTTGAAAAATATGCAAAAGATTTAGAAAGTACTGATTTGCAAAAATTCCAAAGTACAAGTGAACAAGATTTGAAACTGAACAGCGCTGTCGATATATTTATGGATAAGGTTATATACAAGCCTTTCAAAGATTTATATAAATATTTGACAAGAGAAGATTATATTGTTGATGCGAAAAAATTTAATGCGGTTGTCGATGTTCTTAAGCAAAACGGTTTTGAAGAATTGGCTAAGAAGTATGAACAAGTCGGTATTTCTTCGTTAAAGACGTTAAAAGACGGAAAGTTAATAGTTGATTTGAAAGAAAAAGATCGAGCAATAAAACCGCTTGTAAACTTTGTTATTGCTCCGTTCAAATTCCTTTGGAATACTGTTACTTTACCTTACTGGATGGTAGATGAAAAACTTATGAGCGTGTTTAGAAAAGCTAAACCGAAAAAATCTCTTTCTGATATAGAGGCGCTTGCAAACAGTTTTGAAAAAATCAGCAGGCAGGCATTGAAGAAAAACTTTAAGCCGGAAGAATTTAAGGATTATGTACAAATTAACCTTTTGAAGGCATTTAACGCAGATTCTTTATCAAGTGTTTCAAATGCCGAACTGTCAAATCTTGCTAAAACTGCGGCATCTATCGCTACGATTTGGTTCTTGATGACAGATAACTATAATATGGTAATGTTGAAATCTAACGGTAACGATAAGGATGGTGCAAATACTAAATTCAAAGAAAGATTTGTACAGGAAGGTTCAAGATTGTTCTACCAGACATTGTTAATTGATTTATTTAATTCAACATTTAGAAATCAGTATAATGCTTCATTACTTGGTATGAGTTGGGTAACTTTGACTGATACTACTTTGGGTGAAATTTTGACAAGGTCCTCTGTTGGAAAACCTTGTAAAACTCATACAAGAGATGAACTTATTGATATAGAAACAAAACAGGAAAATTCAACAGGATTTAAGAAGAAGTATTACACATTTATGCAGCGTTTAACAGGTAAGCGTTCAATAAAATCTTACGAAGTCGCACCAAAAAATAAACCGACTGAAAAAGAGCAACAAGTGCAAGTGGCTAATATCACTTCATTAAATGCCAGACCTGTTATGTTTCAACAAATGACGCCTTTAAAATAATAGAAAAATAATGTTTCATAAAAAATGACTTCTATAAATTTTATAGAAGTCATTTTTCTAGTGATTTTTAATTTTATTATGTATCAATGTTTGTTGCATAAACGGCATTTGTTTCGATGAAATCTCTACGAGGTTCAACTTTATCTCCCATTAAAACATCAAACAACTGATCACATAACATTGCATCTTCAATATTAACTTTTAATAAAGTTCTTGTTGCAGGATCCATTGTTGTTTCCCACAATTGTTGCGGCATCATTTCGCCAAGACCTTTGAAACGCTGGATTTGCAAACCTTTTTGACCTCTTTCGTCAATAATTTTTTGCAGTTTTTCAAAAGAGTTAATATCATATTTTTCGGTATCGGTTTCTAAAAGCAATCCGTCAGATTCTTCGATTAAGAAATCTCTGATTAATGGATATGATGCCTTCAGTTTTTTATATTCCGAACTTTTTATAATATTTTGATTTAATGTAACGTGTTCTTCGTCATTTAAGTGAAGTGTAAACGAATATTTTGCGTTTTCAGGGTTGTATTTAACTTCAACTTTGTAGTTTTCAGCTTCCGCAATATTGTAATTTTTTGCGTGGTCTAATAAATAATGATTTAGATAGTCACATATTTCATTCATTTTTGATTGACTGTCAAAGTCTTCAAGCTGTATATCCGAGCGGACGAGTCCTCTTAAAAATACTGCAGGATAGAGATTTAAAATAGGGTTATTATATGAACGATAAAATTCTGACATATTTTTAATAAGTCCTAATAATTCATCTCCTGTTTTAACATTTTTCTTATTCTTATCAGACAGGCTCAAGTTTTTAATTCCGCGTTCTTTAAGCATTTTATCCAAAATATGTTCGTTAAATAAATATTCGGAAGTTTTGCCTTGAGTAACTTTGAACAACGGTGGTTGAGCAATATACACATAACCGTTTTCAATAAGCGGTCTTGCATAGCGGAAGAAGAAAGTTAACATCAATGTTCTAATGTGTGCACCGTCAACATCAGCATCTGTCATGATGATAATTTTGTGATATCTCAACTTATCAATTTCTACTTCTTCTTCGTTTCGGCTGATTTTTATACCAAAAGCCTGTACCATTGATTGAATTTCATTATTACTGTAAATTCTGTCTAATCGAGCTTTTTCAACATTCAAAATTTTACCTCTAAGCGGTAAAATCGCCTGAAACATTCTGTTTCTGCCTTGTTTTGCTGAACCGCCTGCGGAATCTCCCTCAACAAGGAATATTTCGCACTTTTCAGGCTCACGATTTGAACAGTCTGCAAGTTTTCCCGGCAGAGTGGAGTTTTCTAATACAGTCTTTCTTCTTGTTAATTCTCTAGCTTTTCTTGCAGCTTCTCTTGCTCTTTGAGCTTGGAGAGTTTTTTCGAGAATAGTTTTTGCAATTTTTGGGTTAAACTCAAGCCATTCCTGTAATTTATCTCTAACTGCATCTTGAACAGCCCCCATTGCTTCTTGAGAACCTAATTTTTCTTTTGTTTGACCTTCAAATTCAGGGTTAGGAATTTTAACGGAAACAATTGCTGTTAAACCTTCTCTGACATCTTCTCCCGAAAGATTTTGGTCAGAATCTTTTAAAATATTATTTTTTCTTGCATAATCATTTAATACACGGGTGATTGAGTTTCTGAAACCGGTTAAGTGTGTTCCGCCGGAATGCGTATTGATGTTGTTGGCAAATGATAAAACACTTTCCTGATAAGAATCGGTATATTGCATTGCCACTTCAACTTGCAAATCTCCCACAACTTTATCAATATAAATCGGTTTGTCATGGAGCACTGTTTTATTTTTATTTAAAAATTCGACATAACTTCCGATACCGCCTTCATAATGGAAAGTTTCAACTTCTTCGGAGTCGTGACGTGAGAAGATTATTTTTAAACCTTTATTCAAAAACGCCATTTCTCTCAATCTGTTAGCGATAACATCGCAGTCTATTTCGGTTGTTTCCGTGAAAATTTCAGGATCCGGCCACCAAGTTGTTTTAGTTCCTGTTTTGTCTGTAGCTTCCCCTTTTTCAACAGGTGCAAGAGGTTCTCCTCTCATATATTCTTGTCGCCATACAAATCCTTGACGCGAAACTTCAACGATATATTTTTCTGATAATGCGTTAACGACAGAGGCACCAACGCCGTGCAATCCGCCTGAAACCTTGTATCCGCCATCTCCGAATTTTCCGCCGGCATGAAGTACCGTATGGACGATTTCTAAAGCAGATTTTCCGCTATCAGGCTTGATATCTACAGGAATTCCTCGACCGTTGTCTTCTACCGTTATGCTGTTATCTTTGTGGATTGTAACGTGAATATCCGTACAAAATCCCGCTAGGGATTCGTCAATTGAGTTATCCACAATTTCGTAAATACAGTGATGTAAGCCGCGCTGAGATGTTGAACCGATGTACATACCCGGTCTTATTCTTACGGCTTCTAAACCTTCCAAAACTCTGATGTTATCAGCATTATAATCTGCCGATGTATGAGTTTCGATTTCTTCATATTGCCCGTTAGACGGGTCATTTATTTCCTCGTTGACTTTGTTTTCAACGGCTGTATTTAATGCTTCTAAACCTTTATCGTTTATTACGTCTTGAATGTTTTCTGACATGTATTTACTCCCTAATCTACTCAAGTCTAATAATAGCATAGCATAAAAGCTTTTGTTTGCCAAATTTGTTTACTTAAATTTACCTTATGTTAAGCTGTTTTTATTATCTGAGTTACTATTTTACAAGGTTTTGATTTTAGTGTATAATTCTGAATAAGAGGAGTTTTATGAACAAAACGGAAAACAAGACAGAAGTAATAGTTGTCGGAGCAGGTCCTGCGGGTATTGCCTGTGCAATTACGCTTGCAAAGGCTGGTAAAGAAGTAGTTTTGATAGAACGCGGACTTTTTGCCGGCAGTAAGAATGTTTTTGGCGGTGCAATATATACTCAGGCGGTCAAGGAAGTTTTTCCTGATTTTGAAAAAAATGCACCATTAGAAAGGCGAAATATAGAGCATAATTACTTAATTCTTGGTGAAAAAGATTCAACTAATATTTCTTATCGTAAAAGTGATAATTCAAGTTATTCAATTGTTCGTGCAAAGTTTGATCGCTGGATGGCAGAAGAAGCTCGTAATGCCGGTGTTTACATAGTTGAAGAAACAGTTGTAAGGGAATTAATTAAGGACAAAAATAAAGTTATTGGTGTAAGGACTGAATTAGAAGAATATTATGCTGATATCGTTGTTCTTGCAGATGGTGTAAATTCGCTTTTGGCAAAACAAATCGGACTAAGAAAAAATATTGACACAAAAGATGTTGCTTTGAGTGTAAAAGAAGTAGTAAAACTTGATAAAGATACAATAAATCAAAGATTTCACCTGAAAGATGATGAAGGGTCAATTGTCGAAATTTTTGGCGGTCCAATGCTTGGAATGTTGGGTTTAGGTTTTATGTATACCAATGAAGATTGTATTACAATCGGGCTTGGCGTTACATTGAATGAACTGGTTGAGGCTAATTACAGACCATTTGAAATGCTTGAAAGACTTAAACAGCATCCTTCAATTGCCCCGTTGGTTGAAGGAGGCACATTAAAAGAATATTCGGCGCATTTAATTCCTGAGGGCGGATATAAAAAAATTCCTAAGTTGGTCGATAATGGTGTTATGATTGTCGGTGATGCGGCAATGCTTGTAAATAATCTTCATTGGGAAGGTACTAATCTTGCTATGATTAGCGGAAAACTTGCTGCAGAAACTGCAATTGAGGCATTAGATTGCGGAGATTTTTCAAAGAAATCCCTTTCCGCTTATCCAAAACGTCTGCAAAAATCTTTTGTCTTAAAAGATATGAAAACATATAAAGATTTGTTCGATGTTATGCACCAAAGAAAAAGAGCATTTTTGTCGTATTATTTGAAAAAAGTTAATGCGTTTTTTGAAATGTTTACTTCGTCAGATTGTGTTCCAAAGAAAGATCATTATCATAAATTTATAAAAAGTATTTTTACCGACAGAAAAATTTCTGAACTTTTCAAAGATGTATGGGCTATTGTCAGGTTGTTGTGGAGTATTTTGTTATGAATATAGATGATAAATTGTATACATTAAAATATTCGGTTGATACAAAATCTCATTTAAATCCCGACAATGAACAATGTCGTTTGTGTGAAAGTCGGTGTTGTACATATATTTGTCCTGCCGGAGTTTATGAATGGAATGAAGAATCGCAATCGCTGATTGTTAATTATGAAAATTGTTTGGAATGCGGTGCTTGTCGTATTGCGTGTGAAAGAAAGTCCATTGGCTGGCAGTATCCAAAAGGTACTAAAGGTGTGACTTTTAAACAAGGATAATAAAGTTACTTACATAAAAAAGGAGATACAAGTATGAAAGAAGAATACTCAAACAAGTACAGACGTTGGTACGACAAAGATCCGGTTTTATCAGAAGCAGTTAAAACACTTGAAGAAACTGATGATCAAACTCAAATAAGAGTTGCGCTCAATTTGATTAAGATTATTATTGAACACAATATTGAAGATGAAAAATATGAAGCTGTAGATGATATTATTTCTGCGGTAGGTTCCGGTTTGGATGATAATAGACGTGGTCGTTGGTACGATATTGATACAACCTTGAGAACTGCGATGAATATGCTTCAAAATTGTCCTGCGGATACTCAAAAAGTTATTGCTAAAGAAATGGCGCAAATGGTTGTTGAAAAAATTAAAAAAGACGAAGATGATGAAGCATAAATATGCTATAATCAACATATGAATGAGAAACTGAACGAAAGTCTTAAACTTCTTCCGTCATTACCCGGATGTTATATATATTATAATTCCGATAATGAGGTTATTTATGTTGGGAAGGCAAAAATTTTAAAACGTCGTGTAAAGTCTTACTTTAACAGAAAACATGATAATGTTAAGGTGAGTGTTTTGGTTTCGCAAATTGATCATCTTGAGTACATAATTACAAACACGGAAGTAGAAGCGCTTATTTTAGAAAGTCATTTGATAAAAAAGCATAAGCCAAAATATAATATTTTGCTCAAAGATGATAAAAAATATCCGTATTTTCTTATTACAAACGAGGATTTTCCAAAAATTTCAATTGTAAGAAAACGTAATATGAACCCTGAAAAAGGTAAATATTACGGACCATATACAGATATTCGTGCAATGCACTCGACGCTTGATTTTTTAAAAAAGATTTTTCCACTCAGACAATGCAAAACCCCGAAATTTAAGTCACGTCCTTGTCTGTATTATCATATAGGAAAATGTCTCGCACCGTGTCAAAATATGGTGACGAGCGAGGAATATAAAGCTATCGTTCATCAGGCAGAATTGTTTTTGTCCGGGAAACAGTCCGAATTGATGAAACAATTAATGCAACAAATCCAAAAATATTCCGATTCTGAACAGTATGAAAAGGCCGCAAGACTTCGTGACAGTTATTTGGATTTACAAAAGACCCTTGAAAAACAAAAAGTTGTATACGAAAATACAAAACTTAACGAAGATATCATTTCCTTACAGCATGAAGACGGTATTTTAGCCATTGTTATTATGATGATAAGGGAAGGCAGATTGATTGATAAAAAAGATTTTACTTATGATGTTGAAGCGGAAGATAAAACAGAATTTTTTGAAACCTTTTTCAAAGAGTATTATAATACTCTTGCATTGGAATTTCCTGACAAGATTGTTTCAAATGAACTTGAAGCTTTAGGTGAAAAATCTTTATATGAAAAATGGCTTGAAATAATATCAGGTAAAAAAGTTAAAATCAGTTACGGGAAATCCGTGCAGGGAAAAGAGTTGCAAATGCTTGCCGATAAAAATGCCCGTGTTATCTTGGATAATGCAAAACTTTCTAAAATGTCCAAAATAAACGAAGATTTCAATAATATTGGTTCATATTTAAAGGAAAAATTAAGATTAAATAATTTCCCATACAGAATGGAATGTTATGATATTTCGCATATTCAAGGGACAAACACGGTAGCTTCAATGGTAACATTTATCAACGGCTTAAGTAAAAAATCTGAGTATCGAAAGTTCAAAATTAAATCAACAGAGGGTAAACCTGATGATTTTATGTCTATGAAAGAAGTTTTGACAAGACGCCTTTCAAGACTTGGTGAAAAAGGTTGGGAAAAGCCTGACCTGATTATAATAGACGGAGGTAAGGGGCAGCTATCAAGTGTCATGCAGATTGTTAAGGATATGGGAGTGGATGGAATTGATTTTGTCAGCCTCGCAAAGCGACAAGAAGAAGTATTCTTGCCTAATATTTCAAAATCTGTTCTTCTACCAAGAGAATCAAGCGCTTTGTTTTTAATTCAAAGAATAAGAGATGAAGCCCACAGATTTGCTATAACATATCATAGAAATTTACGCTCTAAAAAACTTGTTGACAAACAGTAACTTAATTTTTGGCAAGGTGTTTTTTTATACCTTCTCTTATTTCAACAACATCTGTTCCAAGTTGTTCTAATGCTTGCATTGCCAGAGAATTTGGCTCAGTTGTTATTGCGTATAGTAAATCTTGAGATTCGATTTTGGTTTTATTTTGTCTTTTTGCATATTCCCAAGCTGTTTCCAAAACTCGTTTTGCTCTTTTTGTAAATACGATTTCATTATCGAAATATTCGTTTCCAAAACCGATTATTTTTTCAACCATTATTCTTGCATCTCGGATATTTATTTCGAGTTCGTTTAAAACAACAGCTCCAATACCTGTACCTTCGCTGATTATCCCTAATAAAAACATTTCGGTTCCGACAACACCTCTGCCAATTCTTCTTGCTTCTTGTTTTGCAAGTCGTAATATGGTTAATGTTTCAGGCATTTGCTTTTCTATCGGTTTTATAATACCGTGAGCCAAATCGTCGTCATTGATATGAAATTCTTTTAAAATGTTATACGCAACACCTTTTTTAGTCTTTAACAATCCCAAAATCATGTGTTCCGGTAAGATTTCAGATGACCCCAGTTCTTTTGCAGTTTGCAAAGCAAGGCTCATTGCTCTGAATGCGTTTGGAGTGAATACAACTTGGCGACCTTCGTATTCTGCTTGTCTTGAGTTTATTTGTGATAATTTTTCTTCAAAGCGTTCTTCTGTTATTCCAAAACTTGCAAGAATTTTTGCCAAATCAGAGTTTTTGTCTTCAAGAATTGAAGAAACAATTTGTTCTGTACCTAAAATTTCGTAGTTTGATGTAGATAATTTTGCAACGGCACGCTCAAATACTTTTGAAGATTTTTCGTTGTCGAACAGAGAATCTGTTTCTTTTGTAAGGTTTATTTCTTTTTCTTTATTTTCATCTAACTCAGGATGAAAATCTTTTTTCACTTTTCTCTGAACTAACTTTTCAATCAAAGGAAGTGATTTTTCAATATCAAATCCAAGATTTTCCATGTATTGCGGTATTTTTGAATGTGTATCCGTTAAGGTCGCCAAAACTAAGTGTTCATAATGAACTGTCGGATTTCCCGATTTCTCGATTAAATCCATTGTTCTGGTAAGAATACGTTTGAAATCATCACTAAAAGGAATTGCTGAATTTAAATCAGCTTCTTCTATATTAAGTGTCATGTAGATTTCTTGTGCTACTTTTTCGTAGGTGATGTCATAGTTCTTGAAAATTTTAGCAACAAAACCCTTTGTTTCTTTAACAAGAGCCATTAACAAATGCTCCGATAGTACTTTATCAGAATGGTCGTAAATGGCTATATTTTGGGCTTCTACAATTACATTAATCGCTTTTTCCGTGAATTTTTCAAACAAAATCTTAATCCTTATTCTTATTCATTGTCATCATCAATATCTTCTTCTACATCAAGGCTTTCTATGTAATTTGAAACTCTTTCAAATTCTTCATCGTCGTCGATTGTTTCAAAGAAACTTTCTTCACCTTCTTCGGTGTATCTCATTAATACAACTTCAGGGTCTTCTTCTTCGGTGTCAGCCTCAAGCAAAAGTGCATATTGTTTATTTTCAAACTCAATTATATCATATAATGCACATTTTATTACAGTACCATCATCGTCAGTAATTTCAATAAAACTATCATTTGCGTCAACCATATTTTTTCTCCTTATTTTTTTCTTGACAGGTATTGTTCCAGTATAATACAAGCACTTTCAATATCAACTAGTCCTTTGTCTTTTCTAAAATCTATTTTTTTTGCACGCAGGTTTTCTTCTGCGGTGTCAGAAGTTAATCTTTCATCTTCAAAAATTATTTCATAACCTTTGATTTTTGATGCAAAATCTTCGCAATCTTTTGCCTGTGAACCTTTTGTTCCGTCCATATTTAAAGGTATTCCTGCAACAATTTTTTGAACATTATTCTCTTTTGCAATTTTAATTATTGTTTCAACGGCATTTTCTTCGGGTGTACGTGGGATGTATGAATGACCGTTTGCAAGCATCAAAAGGTAATCGCTTAACGCAATTCCAATTCTTTTTGTTCCGATATCAATTGCCATTACTTTATACATGATTTACCCACTTCGTTTCAATATATTTGATTTTTGCATCAATTTCTTCTGTTGTAAAATTATTTAGATTTGCGTTTTTATCGTATTTAATAAGTGTTAAATACTCGTAGATACTGCGTTTTAATATATTTGTATAAAATTCATTTTTTAAGTTTTCATCCTTGATAAGTGATAATATTTGACCGGCATCATTATCTTTTCCTATCGCAAATTTCATATATGCAGACATAGTTAACTTTCTGTCCCAAGAGAGTTTTTCTTCTTCATTAAAAATTTCGGATTGGTGTTTGTGTATAAGATTTTCCATATTTTCGCTGTTTTTTAGCTCTTTTAACATTTGTTCAAATTCGCTGCTATATTGGAAATCCAAAAACCAATGAGAAGAAACTTTCATTTGTTCAAGTTTTTCAAAAATTGAATTGTTAATTTCTGTAGGTAATACTTGCTCGGCTAATATATTTTCAATAGTTTCCGCCTCAAAATCAATATCTACAAGCAGATTTTTCCAACAAACATATTCATAAGGTAATTTCCAACCTGCTTGATTATTTTCAACGGTTGTTTTTTCAGCATTATATAAAATTGTTTTAAATTCTGACGGATTTATATCAACTGTTTTTTCATCTCTTAAAAAGCGTTCTAAAATTTTATTGCATTCAAATTTTGAAATATCAAAAAATCCGAAACAGTCTTTAATTCCCGTATCAACATTTGTCACTATTGAAACAAAACGTATTCTTTCATCTTCTGTTATTCTTGTAAAAATCAATGCTTGATTTCCGTGACCGTCGGGATAAGTCAGATAAAATTTGTAAGGTTTGCTGTTAGAAAGTATTTTAGTATAAAATTCTTTTGTATTATCTTCTCTCATTCCTGAAATTTTCAGAGTTGAAAGACTTCTCTTAATACTTTGTAACAATTCACCTTTAGCAAGTTTACACATTTGTTCCAAAACATTGAGTGCAAGTTGTGATTTTGTTGTCCCTAAAAGTTTAAGAGCTTCCTTGCCGGCGGGGCTGTTTGGGTCTGATACAAAAACCGGAATTAAGATATTTGCAAGTGCATCTGATGAAAAATCTTCGTTGAATGAGTTTAATAAAGTTATTTTATCTTGCATTCTTATTGATGCCAAAAAATCTAAAAAATCAATTTGAACTTCAGGGTTTATGATTGCCGAATTGAGTAATTGTTTAGTATTTTCGTCAAGAAGACTTTGAGCATCGTCAAGGTATTCTTCGCAAGATTCATAAGACCAATCCGCATCAAGTTCTCTTAATAAATTGAGAATAGTAATTTTTATTTCTGTTTCAAGATTTGGATTTTTTAATGTTTCCCATAATTTGTTTATCAGTTCGTTTTTGGGAACAAAATGTTCAAGCATAAAGCAGATTATTGCGATTTTATCTTGTGTTGAGTTTGTGAGTTCTTTAAACAGAACTTTTGTAATTACTTTTTTGTCGGTTTGTGAATCCAATAGTTCAAAATCATCAAGACAGTTTTTTAAATCATCAACAGAAGTAATTTTGGCTAAAAGATTGGTAATAGCCGATTTTAGTTCAAATGGATTTAATTGCTTGACATTTTGTGTCATATTTGTTTATCTTGCCTTTCCCCAAAATGCGTCTAAGATATGTTGAGCTTCTGCAGATGGCATTCTATCTTGCAGTATAAGGTATTGAACTGCAATCATTGCACACTCTGAACAAATATTAACACCGGGACCTTTAACCATTTTTATAACTTGTGTGTTTGGTCTGCCGCAAAAACTGCAATATACCGGTTCGTTTTTAACGGTATCGTCCTGATTTTTTTCTTCTTCAATTGATTTTTTCTTTGCGCCAAGACTGACTACTTTGTCATCAGACATATAATTCTCCTTTTTTACTTTATTATTGTAACTTAAATTTATTAAATTTGCCATATTTTTATTCTTAATTTATAATTACGTTAACATCAGCTTAACATGTTAAAAGAGGAGAGAGAATGAAAAAGGTCCTGTTTATTGTCAGTATCTTGTTTGTAGCGGTTGTGTCTACGGCATGTATTAATAACTTTGCGGTTCAGGATTTGAATGCTAAAGCAAAAGCATATATGGAAAAAGGGGATTACCAACAGGCTATAGAAAGGTTGAAATCCGGTATTGACTTGGATCCTTCTGTATTTGAAACTCATTACAATCTGGCGGTTGCCTATACTATGGCAGAAGATTATGTAAATGCTGTTGATGAATATAAAAAAGTTATTGAGATGAAACCTGATAACGCAGATTCATATTATTCTTTGGCAACGGCAGAAAATAATCTTGCTGTTGATATTGAGCGTAAAGCCGTAAGAGCTATGTCTGACGGCGTTTTGTATGTGCCAAATGCAGATAAAATTGAAGAAATTCAAGAAGAAGAATTGACCGATAAAGAACGTCAATTGATTAGGGAGTTTTATTCTTCAGCGCTTGAAAATTATGAAAAATATTTGGAATTAAATCCTAATGCTGATGATAAAAAAGATGTAGAAGAATTAATGCAAAAAATCAATGATAAATTAAACTCTGACGAGGCTAATAACAAACAATGATAGTCATTCCGGCTTGTGAAGCTGTTGCATTTAATTTATTTTCTATACCTGTGTATTGGTATGGTATTTGTATGGCTTGTGCGATTTTTATGGCAATTATTGTTGCAAATTCTCTTTTAAATCGACAATATCCTTCACATGGAAAGGATATCATAATTGCAGAATCTCCGATTGTTATTATTGCCGGTATATTAGGGGCAAGGCTTTATTTTTGTTTGTTGAATTTTTCCTATTATTCGCTTCATCCTTTAGAAATCTTGGATATCAGAGAAGGCGGTTTGTCTGTTCATGGCGGGCTGATTTTTGGCATTTTGGCACTTTTATGGGTTGCAAGAAAATATAAAATCCCTTTTTTGAAACTTCTTGATGTTATGGGGGTTGCAACAATTTTGGGGCAATCTGTCGGTAGATGGGGAAATTATTTTAATTCTGAGGCTTATGGTCTGCCTGTTAGCGGACAGCATTGGGGGCTTTTTATCCCACAAGAACGCAGAATTGCCGAATTTGCAAATTATTCATTGTTTCATCCGACTTTTTTGTATGAGAGTATTTTAGATTTTCTTAGCTTTTGTGTTTTGTTGTTTATTTACTTGAAACTTGGTAAAAGATACTCTGGATTTGTATTTTTTACATATTTAATTTTATATTCAGTAATAAGATTTTTTGTTGAGAAAATTCGTGTCGATAGTGCATTTAATATAGGTGTAATCCCAATTGCCGAAGTTGTTTCTGTTGTATTGTTTGTCGTGGGTTGTATAGGTCTTTGTTATGTTATTTTAAAAAACAGAAAGTAAAGAATTGTAACGATATCAAATTCTTTTGAAATCTCCTTATAAATTTTTTCTTTATATATACGTGAAGTATAAGAGGAGATTTAAAGATGCCCGAAATCAGTATGTTTCTATTTGATTTAAATATGTTATTTAAATTATTCCCGAAAGAAGACAGGGAATTTAAACAAAAGATAGAAGAATACGAACAACAAACCCAAGTTGACATGGCTCAAAACCGAATAAAACTCTTTTCGGAGTTTGGTTACGAGAGTGAATTTGATAAAGCTTATTTTTAATTTAAAAGAAACGGCAGGGTGCGACTCCTGCCGTATTTTTTATTAGACTCAATAATAAAATGCTATTTATGTGTTCTTATCACATTATCAATCAATGCAATTATTGCACCGACGACCGCACCTGCAGTCATAAAGTAGTTTGTAGGTCTGATGCGTTTTACTGCAAAGTTGAATGCTTTGATAGTTTGTTGTGCTGTTTTTCGAGCAACTTCCGATGAGTCTTTACACAGACGTCTAAACTCATCAACTTGTAATGGGGCTTTTTCTTCCAGCGTTTTTAGTGCATTACGGATTGAAGAACGTTTTACCCTATCGCCTTCTTTTAATCCGTCAAACATCTTTACAAACTGGTCTTGTGCTAGTGTTTTATTTTCTTTAAATCTCAGAGTATCAAGATACTGTTTTGTTTTTGCGTTATACTCTGTTCTTTGACTGTCAATTGCTCCCACAACTTTTTGGTATTCGGGAGTTTGCATTTCATCCGGCTGTATCGGTAAAAGGTATTTTGCAGCAAAACCGCCGGCAGCACCATATAAAGTGCCTTTTGCTATCGGAATAAGACATGACTGCCTTCTATCGCTATTTTGTACTGCTTCTACCTTCATTCAGTAAATCCTTCTTTCTTACTTGCTTACTTACTTACAATAATCAAGCTTTGTAATTTCGTACTGTATGTAAAAATCTGCACTTAAATATTCTAAAATAACTACCAACAGTTGTTTTAAAACTGAGTAATCAGATTTTTAATTTTTCGTTGCTCATTGTAACTAAAAATTATTTTTTTGTCAACACCCTTATGAGATTTATGAAAAACATAATAATAACTAGAGCGATAGTAAGGAAGAAATAATATGTCATCGCATTGTGGCTTGCACAAAGACAAGCTAATCCGCCTGATATTATTGCAACCGAAGTCAATATTGTAACGGTTTTTTTCTGTGAAAATCCGGCATGCAAAAGTTTGTGGTGAATATGTTCTGCATCCGCAACAAACGGTGATTGACCTTTACATATACGTCTTAAACTTGCATAGGTTATGTCAATAATTGGCACCGCAAGCACAATAAACGGTAGTAAAATTGATATTGTGGCAACTTTCATAACCCCTGTAATTGATATTGTGGCAAGCAGAAATCCTGCAAAAAGTGAACCTGAATCACCCATAAATATCTTTGCGGGATTAAAGTTAAATGTTAAAAACGCAAGCATTGCTCCTGCCAATATAAAACCAATTAAAGCGCTGATTGGGTTTGGCGGGGATAAAGTAATTGCTAAAATTGCCAGCGTGATAGCGTTTACGGTTACAACAGAACCCGCAAGACCGTCTACACCGTCAATAAAGTTGACGGCATTAGATATTCCGACAATCCATAATAATGTGATTGGATAAGACAATAGTCCTAAATCTATTCCGCCAAAGAATGGGATACTGTTTATTTGTACTCCGAGTAGGTATACAATTGTAGCAATTGACAACTGTATTAGTAATTTGAATTTTGCATTTAATCCGTATATGTCATCAATCAAACCCAGAAAAAACATCAAAGAACTTCCGAGCAAAACTCCTGACATCAATTTCCCGTACGGATAATAGCTCATCAAAACAAGACATAGAAACGTGAGCATGGTACTTGCCCAAATTGCAACCCCGCCAATCCTTGAAATAGGTTTGGTATGAATTTTCCTTTCATTAGGAACATCAACAAGTCCTTCTTTTTTTGAAAAACTTATTACCATAGGAACAAGGAATACCCCGAAAATATAGGCTATTATTGCTCCGATTATGCGTGCGTGTGCAAGGTTAATAATTATGATGTTTCTCCTTTATTCATATAGCGGGTGTTTTGCACAAAGTTTTAAAGAACGTTCTTTTAAATTTTTTAGTGCAAGTTCATTATCTGATGAAAATATTGCAGATGCAATAATTTTTGCAACTTCTTCCATATCTTCTTCTTTAAAGCCTCTTGTGGTTACGGCAGGTGTACCAAGTCTAATACCGCTTGTTACAAAAGGACTTTGCGGGTCATTCGGTACAGTATTTTTATTTGCGGTTATTCCTACTTCTTCTAAAACATTTGCCATGTCTTTACCGGTTTTACCGGTTTTTCTGAGGTCTAAAGTCATAAGGTGATTTTCTGTCATGCCGCCGACGATATCAAGTCCTTCATCCATTAGGCCTTGAGCAAGAGCTTTTGCATTTTTAACGATTTGTTGTGCGTATTCTTTAAATTCCGGTTTTGAGGCTTCTAAAAGAGCAACGGCTTTGCCTGCGATAATATGTTCCAGCGGGCCGCCTTGAAGTCCCGGAAATACAGCTTTATCAATAGCTGTGGCATACTGTTCTTTGCACATTATAATTCCGCCTCTCGGACCTCTTAGGGATTTGTGCGTTGTAGTTGTTACAAAATCACAATAAGGTGCAGGTGACGGATGCACTCCTGCCGCTACAAGCCCTGCAATATGCGCAATATCAGCTAATAAAAGCGCTCCGCATTCGTCTGCGATTTCTCGGAATTTCTTAAAATCAATAATTTTGGAATAATTACTTGCTCCGCATATTATCAATTTTGGCTTATGTTCAAGAGCCATTTTGCGGACTTCTTCATAATTAATTTCACCGTTTTCGTTTATTCCGTAGCTTTTTACGTCAAAATACAAGCCTGAGAAGTTTACCGGTGATCCGTGAGATAAGTGACCGCCGTTAGATAAGTCCATACTCAACACTCTATCACCCGGTTTCATAGTTGCCATAAAGACTGCCATATTTGCCTGAGCGCCGCTGTGCGGTTGAACATTTGCATGATCCATATTAAAAAGTTCGCATGCTCTTTTTTGCGCAAGTTCTTCTATTGCATCAATGTGTTCGCAGCCGTTATAGTAACGTTTATGTGGTTTTCCTTCCGCATATTTGTTTGTTAAAACGCTTCCGCATGCCTCCATTACTGCAAGTGATGTACAATTTTCGCTTGCTATAAGTTCAATGGTTTTTTGTTGGCGTTTTAATTCCAAGTCTATTTGCTGTGCAACTTGCGGATCTGTCTTCCTTAGATTATTAAGATTCATTTATTTCTCCCCTTATTTAAAATTTATTATACTTATTCTTAAAATTTAGCGCAAGTTTTTAACTTATTTTTTACTGTATTCTTTTACTTGTGCTGTTATAAAATCGACATTTCTATCCATAAGTATGTATTTATTCTGTTTAACATCAATTATGCAAGCATTGAGTAAACAATTTGTCGATAGATCTCTAATTGAATCAAGTTCTTGAACTGATGGGTTTTCCATTAAACATTTAGACTCGTCGCCTTCATATATGGCGGCATTATCTTCTTCAATTTGTTCATCGTATTGTTGCCAATTTTTGTACGTTACAACTTTAAAATCTAAGTTTTCTTGTTCTAATCTGCTTTGCAATTCTTTATGAAATTTTGTTCCCATTTTTTTTACTAGTGCATATTTTGCATAACCGTAAACTAGTATAGGTTTGTCGGAGTTGTACAGGTCTGTGTAGACGTTATATTTTTTTGATAATTGTGAAATATTTGTCGGCAATTCGATTTCTTCTGCTGTCGGGCCGTATAAAGATTCTCTGTAGCGTTGTTTTTTAATTATGCCAAAAATATTATATGCAGCGCACAAAACTAAAATAACGAGTATTCCAACCGTAATTTTTTCACAAATTCCAAATTTCATGTATTTTCTCCTTAATATATTTTATATAATTGTTTTAGTTTGATGATTTTGTTATATGACATTTCAATCTTATGTTGAAGTTCTTTGTCTATTATAGCTTTTTGATAAATTTTTTCAATTATATTAAGTGTTATTTCTTTGGAGTTTCTATATATAAACATATTAATACCTGCATCAATTCCCATAAGGCATGCTTCAACCTCTCCAAAGTTAGAAACCCCTTTCATTATCATATCATCTGAAATTATTATCCCATCAAATTTAAGTGTATTTCGGAGATAATTCAATGTATTTTTGCTCAGAGAACTCGGAATTGGATTTTTTTCAAAACATGTACAGTAAAGGTGAGCTGCCATAATCATGTCTATTCCGTTGTCAATGGCAGCTTTGAACGGTTTTATATGTGTTTTTTCCATTTCTTCTAAAGATAAATCAATTTTTGGAAGCGTTAAATGACTGTCAGCATCTGCATCACCATGTCCGGGGAAGTGTTTTACGCAAGGAATTATGCCGTTTGATTTGTATGCGGCAGTCACAATTTTTTCTCCTTTTATAACCTCATCAGGATTAGAGGAAAATGCTCGTTCCCCGATAATTGGATTTTTGGGATTAGTGTTTGTATCAATGCAGGGTGCAAAGTTTAAATTTATTCCGTAAGATTTTAATTCCTTTGCAATTTCTCGGGTTTGATTATTTAAGAAATCAGCACCTTTTTCATAAGCAAATTTAGCCGATAAATATTTTTTGCCGGCATGAATATTTTCTGTTCTTTCTACCCGTCCGCCCTCTTGATCTATTGATAAAAACGGTGGTATTATGCTTAATTTTTTTATCTTATTAACGAGCTTTTTAAATTCATTTTCTGAATTTATGTCGTACGTAAAAAAGATAACCCCGCCTAATCCGTTTTTTAGTGCAGTATCAAGCCCACCTCCATCGGTGCCGAGAATGAACATTTGATATATTTTTTCTTTTAGTTTTGGCATTTTAACCTTTATAAACTATGTTAAATACTTCTGTTAATTCAAGTAAATTCCCTGAATTAATAACCTCTTGAATTTTATTGTAAATTGTTTGCGCATCACTATCTGATGGTACGGTAATTTCTTTAGGAAGAACTATGTCATTTGTTGTTCTTGTGCTGACAAATCCGCAATTTAGAGTCAAAAATTCTTTATATAATTCAATTATTCTTATGTGGAGCGGATTGATTTCGTAGTTTAACCCTAAGTAATATTTTGCATCTTTTTGTAGTTGAGAGAAGTAATTTATTGAATAATCTGCTTCTTCAACTGTTTCTTCTTTATTGTAAGTTCCGTCAAGGCAAGGATTACCTTCTATTTGTGCATCTTTTTGCGTTTTTAAATATGCTGCCCATAAAAGGCTACCCAGACAAAAACCTACGTTATTATCAACCATTTTTAAAATTCTTGGGTATAGCATTTTAAATTGCATTTTTCGTTGCCCAAAATTCTTAAATTGGTCAATTCCGGCATATATGTATTCGACATTAAGTGATAATATTGTTGTATGTTGTGCATATCCCGGGTCGAATAAAAATGTTTTTTCTTTAGTTTCAGTCATAAATTTCCCCTTATTTTTAAAAGTTTTTACTATTTCATTTTCTTTAAAATTTTGTTTTGGTAATCTTGGTCATAATAGAATTTGGTGCCGTTAACGAAACTGTTAACTACGGCTTTTGAGAAAGTTCCTCTGGCAGACCAGTATGATGTATGTGCTAAAAACGCGGAACGTTTTGACCACACGGACGAGTTATCATAAAATACACCTGTAGGATTGTTAAATTTTAAGTTTGTTTTCTGTTCAATCTGTTCAATTGTCAGGTTTTTACTTGTTGGGAAACCGAGCGGATCTTCTCGAAAATTAACTGTCAGGTAATATATTCCGTTTTCTATTATGTATTTAAGCATATATTTGTTGTAAAAATTTAATTCATAACTTGGGTCAGCAATGTCTGAATAAAAAAGTGGTACGGGACTTGCAAAATTTACGGCGCCGCGAATTTTTCCTGCGGGTGCGCAATATTTTTCTGTAGCACTATCAAGTTTTAAATAATTTTCTTTTAATTCTGTTTCATCTTGGTTTAATACAAGATGCCCCGTGTCTGTCATTACTCCGATGTTGCCTTTATCATGCATCAATGCTGATATGCATGTGTCTTGTCTTGGATTATTTTTAACAAATTCTAAGATATCACTATTTACCTTCAATGCTTCAAATAATTTTTCGGGTTTTATGTAAGGCAGTTTATACAAAAAATATTGATAGTTTACAAAAGTTCCTGCAGAATACCCGAAAAGTATCACGTTGTGATTGTTTTCGGTCTGTAGTTTTACGGTTTCGTTCAGTTCATCCAATATTGGGAGCATGTTGTGTGTTTTTTGTACCCAAATTGCGTCGTGTAAAAATTGTGTCAGCAAACTTCTTACTTCGTATGCTATAGTTGAACTGTACGCTTTTGAAATATTTATTCGTTCTTTTACGTAATCTAAATCTGTTTTACTTTCATAACCCCAGAAAAATATTTCGGGAGTTTCTTTTATTGATAAATTGTTTCGTTCTGCCCAAGCCTTTATTTGTTTGTTCTGTTCAAATTTTTTCTTCATTACCGGATGAAGTTTGTTGACACCTTTGATGTACCAGTTTTTCATCTTTTTGTCATTGTTATTTGAACCGTTAATATATATAAACGTCAGGTTTGAATCCTGCGCAAAGACAGGAATTTGCATTAAGATTATTGCAGCTAATATTAAAATAATCTTTTTCATAATGAAATTTTATCACAAGATTTTTTTGCGTAAAAGACATTTTTTTTATTCTATGGTAAGGTTTTTGTATGAAGGATTTTTTTATTGGTTTACTTGATTGGATTTATAAAAAGAAATGCTATTTTTGTCGAAGTTCAAAAGAATCGGTAAAAATGTGTTCGCAATGTTTTGATGAACTTGATTTTTTACCGGTTGAAGTGAACAGGCAGGTTGAGTGCAAGAACATTTATTGCGCCGGCGTGTATTCTAAAAATTTGCAAAAATTGATAAGAGGTTTAAAATATCATGGTCAACGTGATTTAGCCTATTATCTTGCAAAATTTATGTATCAATATTGGCAGAATTTGAAAATTGACGGAGATTTTCAAATTATTCCCGTTCCGATTTTTGAAAAGCGAAAAAAGAAACGTAAGTATAATCACATGGAACTTGTTGCTTTTGAATTTGCAAAAATGACAGGTTTTGAAGTGAATTGTGACCTGATTAAAAGGGTTAAGGATACAAAGCCTCAATATAATTTAAAAAAATATGAACGGATTGAAAATCTGTCAAATGCTTTTGAGGTTGATAAAAATAAATACAATGGCGGTAAAATTCTTCTTATTGATGATATTTGTACAACCGGTTCTACGTTTGAGGAAATGATAAAAACGCTTAAAGCTTCAGGTATTGATGATATAATATGTTTTGCGGCAACTACTCCGTTTGAATAATTGTTATGTAAAGGGATTTGAATGATACTTTCAGAATTTTCAAAATATTTACAATTGCACAATGATGAATTATTAACACGAAAAACAACCCCATTGAAACTTTTACCGGAGTGGTTGAAAAGTGTGATAAATAAAAATCCTAAGAACAACATTGATAAAATAATTCATCGAGAAATACTTTATTGCGAAAATAAAGAGGGTGATTATTTTATAGTAGGGAAATCAGATAGCGGAAGGGTTTTAGTAAGTGCACTCATAAAATTTGCACAAAGTTATGATAATTATAATCAGGCTAAATGGATTGAATTGACTGAAAGATCCTATCATTCTAAAACTGAATAAGCATATGAATATATGTATTATTGATTTTAGTTATAAATACTGTTATAATATATGTGGCATTATTTATAAAGGAAGATTTTTTGAGCTTTAATTTTATTAAGAAGAAAGTTTTTAATACGCATAAACTAACAGGGTTTACGCTTGCTGAAGTGTTGATTACTCTTGGTATTGTGGGTGTTGTTGCGGCTTTAACAATACCGATGTTGATGACAAAATTTGAACAAGAAAAAACAGTTAATGCACTAAAAAAATCCTATGCAACGTTGGGGCATTTGGTTAAACGTATTGAATATGAATACGGTAGTGTTGAAGGTATGAACGGGACTTCAGAAACTTGGTGGCAAAGAGATAAACAAAAAATTGTTAAAGGTTCAATTGCCCCATTATTGCCCGGCGGTCAGGTGATTGACAGCCCGAACGGAAGTTCTACTATGTGTTTTATTGAAGGTTCCACTCGACTTCATACTTCACATGATAATAAAGAGGTTCAATATATTCGCCCGAATGGCGGGACATGGACTTTGAACGGAAATGACAGAATGATGGCTGTTTTATTGCAAGACGGTTCTTGTATCGGGTTTGATGTTACTACACGTTTTAGTGATGTTATTAGTATGAGTGTTTATGTTGATATCAACGGACCGGCGCAACCAAATGTAGTAGGTCGTGACTTTTTTGAATTTATTGTAACAAGAAACGGTGATGTTTATCCTCTTGGTTACAATGAAACTCGTGAGACTGTAAATCGAGGTTGTCACAATGCTGCAAGTACAACAGGCAGCGGTTCATTTTGTGCATCAAAAATTATGAGGGACGGTTGGAAAATCCAAAAAGATTATCCTTGGAAATTAAATTTGCGCAATGGAAAATTATAAATGTCCAACGTACTAGAAATACTATCAATATTATCACAGACTACTGGTATTCATCCTTTTAGTTCCCATTTACTGTTGGAAAAGAAATATTATTGCCGAATTTAAATTTCTAAAGTAATAGGTAATAATATCGGTAAAATTTGACATGCTAAAAATTTTATGAGATATATTGGCTATTAGTAAATAGGGGTTAAGATGAAAAAGATATTTTGTTTGTTGGCTTTATTGTTGTTTGTTTCTCCAAATGTTTTATGTATGGAAGATATGACTAATACTGCTCAACCCGGATTACAAATTTGGGCAGAGGCAAAACCTTCATATCTAGAGTATTATCAATTTGATGCCTATAACTTAAAGATGTCATTTGTTGAGCTTTCTTCACAAGATTACAAAAAACTTACAAAGAAACAAAAAAAAGAATACAAACAAGCTAAAAAATATAATAAATACATATCTAACGGACAAATAAATAAAGTGCTAAGAAAAGATGAGAAACATATACCTGCATTACTAGCATCTTTTTATAATTACGATATGCAAAGACAATATCATAATGCCATTATTTCTTTGGAAAAAATAAAACAATATGACCAATATAATCTTTTTGATAGAGAAGTTATGAATGTTAAATTGGGTGAGCTTTATTATTTAAATAGCGATTATAATAACTGTATAAAATATATCTTACCGGTATTAACAGAAATGGTCCAAAAGACAAATGTTAATGATTATTATTATCGTTCAATGTTGGCGGATAGTTATTATAATATCGGGGATTATAATAAGGCGCTTGCTCAAGCAAATATAATAAAAAAGGATGATTTGCCGAATTATAAACTTGCTTTATTGATAAAATATGATTCATATATAAAATTAAATAAAAACACAGAAGCAAACAAAACGGCTTATGAACTATATTCATATAGTTATCCTTCTAAGTACGATGCAAGTATGTACATTGCGACAACTACAACAAATCGAGACACACGATTAAAATTTTATAATATCGCAAAAAATAACACAACAGATAGTGAGAAAATATTGTTGGCAAATTACGGTATTGCAACAGTAGAACAAGAAAAATTAGAAAAAATATGTGAAAAATCAATTCAAGGATTTTTTAAAACCCCAAATTGGCTGGATATAGCGAAAGCAGATAAAGATATTATGACTATAGAACAAGAAAATGAAAGATTTGAGGATTATAATAAAGAAATCCACTTATGTACATCAAAATATGCAGGAAATAATTTAAAAAGTTGCTTAAACAATGTAATTCAAGAGCAAGAAAAAATAACTCAAAGACTTATTGCAGAACAACAAGAAAGAAATCGACAATTAGCTGAACAGCAACGCATAATGCAATTGCAACAAATGAATTATAATTTACAATTGCAAAATTCATTAATTCAACAGCAAAATTATCAGTTAAGTCAACCTCGTTATTATAATTCAACTACGACACGATATGGCAATAAATATTACACAAATACTTATAGTTATTGAAGTATTGGATAATGCCACTCAATGTTGATAAATATTCTGATTGTTGAATTATGATTTAATAAGGTATTTTGATATTACAGGCATTATTTGTTAAAAATCTTTACCCCTTGTAAAGATTTAGCCCAAAATACTATGTTTATGCTATACTGATATTAATGATTAGACTTGGAGGGTAGAGTATTGACTCAGCAAAATATGTTTGAACACGGTAAAATAGTTCCCGTTAATATAAGAGAAGAAATGAAACGCTCGTATATTGATTATGCAATGAGTGTCATTGTCGGGCGTGCGCTTCCTGATGTTCGTGACGGTTTAAAACCCGTTCACAGACGTATTTTATACGCTATGAACGAACTTGGAATGTATCCGGATAAGCCGTTTAAAAAATGTGCACGTATTGTCGGTGAAGTTCTCGGTAAATATCACCCGCACGGTGATAGTTCGGTATATGAAGCGTTGGTTCGTATGGCTCAAGACTTTTCGACAAGATATTTAATGGTGGACGGGCATGGAAACTTCGGTTCTGTTGACGGTGACGGCGCTGCTGCAATGCGTTATACTGAGGCTCGTATGCACAAAATTACCCAGTCAATGCTTGCTGATATTGATTGCGAAACGGTTGAGTTTGAACCAAACTTTGACGGCTCGTTACAAGAACCTTCGGTTTTACCTGTAAGGTTGCCGATGCTGCTGCTAAACGGAGTTTCAGGTATTGCGGTTGGTATGGCTACAAATATTCCGCCTCATAACCTTTGTGAAGTTGTAGACGGTACGATTGCCCTTATTGATAATCCTAAAATTACTGTTCCTGAACTTATGGAATATATTAAAGGCCCTGATTTTCCTACTGCTGCAACTATTATCGGGCTTAACGATATTAAACAGGCTTATGAAACAGGTCGCGGTTCTATTAAAATGTCTGCAGTTTCAGGCTTTGAAGAAATTGCCGGCGGAGGTGGACGTCAGTCAAGAACTGCAATCGTTGTAACAGAAATCCCATATCAGGTTAATAAAGCTCAGTTGATTGAAAAAATTGCCGAACTTGTTAAAGACCAAAGGATTAACGGTATTTCTGACATTCGTGACGAATCCGACCGTGAAGGTATGAGAATTGTAATTGAGTTGAAACGTGATGCAAAACCGGATGTTGTAAGAAATAACTTGTATAAATACACTCAACTTGCAACAACTTTTGGTGTGAATATGGTCGCGTTGTGCGGAAAACAACCTCGTTTAATGAATTTATATGAAGTATTGAATGAATTTGTTGAACACAGAATAGAAATTGTTACAAGAAGAACTATTTTCTTCTTGAAAAAAGCAAAAGTTCGTGCTCATATTTTGGCAGGTTTGATTATAGCTTTGGGTTCGATTGATGAAGTAATCGAGCTTATTAAGAAGTCAAAAACAACGGATGATGCAAGAGAAGGTTTGATGAGCAGATTCGGGCTTGATGTTGATCAGTCAAACGCCATTCTCGAAATGCAATTAAGACGTTTGACAGGTTTGGAACAAGATAAGGTCAAAGCTGAATATGATGAGTTATTGAAAAAAATTGAAGAATATGAATCAATTTTGGCAAGCCGTCAAAAAATTCTTGACATTATCAAAGCTGAACTTTTAGAAGATAAAGAAAAATACGGAGATGACAGAAAAACTCAAATTTTACCTGAACAGGGTGAAGTTACTATTGAGGATTTAACACCAAACACCCCGATGGCTGTATTCATTACGCATCAAGGGTATTTGAAACGTATTTCTCTTGATACTTTTGAGCGTCAAAATCGTGCAACTCGCGGTAAATCAGGCATGAAAACAAAAGAAGATGATGATATTCAACACTTCTTTACTGCAATGATGCACGATAAGGTATTATTCTTCTCATCAAAAGGTACTGTTTACAGTCTGAATGTTTATGACTTCCCTGAAGGTGGACGTCAGGCAAAAGGCTTGCCGATAGTGAATGTTCTTCCTATTGATCAGGATGAAAAAATTACCGCTGTCGTTCCTGTAAGCACGTTCTCTAAAGATTTGAACTTAATAATGTTGACGAAAAAAGGTAATATCAAACGTATTGAACTTGATAATTTTGCAAATATCAGACGTAACGGTATTATTGCAATCGGCTTGGATGAGGGCGACAGTTTGAATTGGGTAAAACTGGCAACTGCAAAGGATGAAATTATTATAGGTACATCTTGCGGTATGGCAATAAGATTCCCGATACAAGACTTGCGACCTTTAGGCAGAAGTGCAAGAGGGGTAATTTCAATGAAGTTACGCTCAGGCGATGAAATTGTCGGATGCGATATTGTTCCGCAGGATTATGATGCTGATTTACTTGTTGTAACTTCTGACGGGTTTGGTAAACGTACAAAATTGTCTGAATTTAGAACCCAAAATAGAGGCGGTATCGGATTAATTGCAACAAAATTTAAATCATCAGCTTCAAGGCTTGTTGCCCTGACTATCGTCAGAGATTCAGATGATATTATGCTTGTTACGGCAAACGGTGTTGTTACAAGATTAAATGCCGGTTCAATTTCTCAACAGGGAAGACCTGCAACAGGTGTCAGAGCTCAAAACTTAAATGAAAACGATGTTGTATGTTCTGTTAATAAAATTATTAACCCTGACGAGGATGATGTAACTATAAAATCTTCATCATCAGAAGCAACAGAGGTTGCAGAAGCAGATATTCAACAAACAAGTCTGCTTGATGATAGCAACGCAGAATAATTTAATTATATAAAATATCAAAAATCCTGAGAATAATAAATTTACTATTCTCAGGATTTTTTATTTATAAATTTTTATAAAGATGTAAAGGTGCTTTACTTATAGTAAATATTACAGTAGAATATGGATATAAAGGGGTTAAGGAGTTTATATGAAATACGGAAATGTACTTTCTTTGCTGGAAGAAATTACCATTAAAAATGGTGAAAAGGTATCACTTGGTATGAAATCCAAATGGGGCTGGAATGAATTTACTTATAAAGGTTTAGGCTTGTTATCAAGGCGTTTGGCAAGTTACCTTATGGAGGATTTGGGTCTTGAGCGGGGTGAAAGATTGGCAATTTTATCCGAATCAAAACCTGAATACGGGGCTTGTGTTTTTGGTTCGGTTCTGGCGGGGTTAACGACGGTTCCGCTCGATAATAAGTTGACAATTTTTGAATTGCAGTCTATTCTTTCAAGTTGTAAGCCATCCGTAATCCTTTGTTCAAGTGCAAATATAGAAAAAGCAAAGGAATTAAAACAAAAAATAAAATCATTAAAACACATTATATTAATGGATGCTTCGGTGTATGAAAATATAAAAACTCCGAGTTTATATTCAATTCCTGAAAACTATGATTCAAGGTGGCGCAGGCGTCCGTTAAATGCTACGGCATTTATTATTTACACTTCGGGTACAACAGGAAATCCGAAAGGTGTTGAAATAACTTTTAAAAATATTCTTGCGCAGATGAATGATTTGACCAGCGCATTAAAGCAAATATTGCCTGATGGTGATATGCGATTGTTATCTATTTTGCCGATGAACCATTTATTTGAGCTTACTGTTGGATTTTTTATTTTCTTACATCACGGTCATTCTATTTATTATCCTCAGAGTTTGAAACCTAAGGATATTATGGATATTATGTCTGAGAAGAAAATAAAATTTATGATTACTGTTCCTGCGTTTTTGAAACTTTTAAAATCATCTATAGAATCTGAGATTAATAAACAGCCAATGTTTGTTAAAAATATTTTCAAATTTTCTATGTTAATTTCTAGGTTGTTGCCGATAAAATTAAGAAGGATTGTTTTTCATTCAATACATAAAAAATTTGGCGGTGAGTTTTTCGGTTGTATTTCAGGCGGGGCACCGTTAGACAGTTCAGTAGGAGAGTTTTTTGAAAATATCGGAATACGTGTATATCAAGGATACGGGTTGTCTGAAACAAGTCCTGTTGTTGCAGTAAACAGGGGAAAATATCAAGATATTAAATCTGTAGGTTCTGCGTTGGAGTCGTATGAAACCAAAATTGATGAGCAGACGGGTGAACTTTTGTTAAAAGGTCCGTCTGTAATGAAGGGTTACTATGGCAGAGAGGATTTGACAATGGATGTTATAGAACCTGACGGTTGGTTACATACAGGTGATATTGCCAGAATTGACAAAAGAACAAAACTGATATATATCACGGGGCGGATAAAAAATATGATTGTTTTATCAGGTGGTAAAAAGGTTTTTCCTGAAGAAATTGAATCTGTTTTGGAGCAGAGTACAAATTTTGAAGAAGTATGTGTTTGCGGAATGAAAAAATCTTTCGGAGAAAAAGACGGGTGTGAGGAAATAGCAGCGATAATTGTTCCGACAAAAGAATATTCGTCGAAGTTTACAAGTAGTGAGAATTTGACTGATGCAATAAAAAACGAGGTCAAATATTTGTCTACGCACCTTGCTCCATATAAACGTCCGATAAATATTATTGTGCGTCTTGAAAATTTACCGAGAACGACGACGAGAAAATTAAAACGCAATGAAATAAAAAAATCTCTTTGTGAGTGTACAAATTAATTTGTTTGTAATAGAATATTTCTGTACGGAGGGTATTGAAACCTTTCAGGGTAAAGATATCCAAAGTCAGGACTTGATTGTATTTGTAAAATCAGGTGTTTGTACATTTTGAAAATTTGTTTCAGATAATGTCGGGATGTAGCACTCTGCCGAAAGAAAACAATCCTGTGAATTGTTTTCTCGAGAGGGGTAGCGCACCTTCCAAAACGGGAGTTTTGGAATAGATCACAAAAAACAAATTTACAATTGAATATCTATTTTGTCGGGATGTAGCGCAGCTTGGTAGCGCACTTCGTTCGGGACGAAGGGGCCGCAGGTTCAAATCCTGTCATCCCGACCATTAACAAGGAACTTCGGTTCCTTTTTTTTATGGGATAGACAGGATTACATCCTGGCACGCACGCGATTTTTAACGCTTACGCTAAAAATCAGCTGGCTGCATACCGGTTTCGTAACGCTCATTCTTCGCGAACGATACCGGCATCATCCCGACCATTAACAAGGAACTTCGGTTCCTTTTTTTTATGGGATAGACAGGATTACATCCTGGCACGCACGCGATTTTTAACGCTTACGCTAAAAATCAGCTGGCTGCATACCGGTTTCGTAACGCTCATTCTTCGCGAACGATACCGGCATCATCCCGACCATTAAAAAGGAACTTCGGTTCCTTTTTTTTATGGGATAAACAGGATTACATCCTGGCACGCACGCGATTTGTGTGTTAAAATTTCATCAATCCCTTTAAGGTTGAAAAACCATGAAAAAAGTTGTATAATTGTTATATAACATATAACGAGGATGATTGTTTGATGAAAAAAGCTATGACTATTGGCGAATTGCTGGTAACAATGTCTATAATCGGGATTATTGCTGCTTTGGTTCTTCCGGGATTTTTGAAAGATTATCATAATAAATTATATGTAGCACATTTGAAAAAAGTCTATGAAATGCTTGATTCGGCTGTAAATCAGGCATGTTCAGATAGTAATGTTTCCTATTTTTATCAAACGCCTTATTCTAAACGTGTTGTAGGTGATTCCAGTAATGCACAGAGTTTTCTTGATAAATATTTAAAAAAGAGTACAAGAACCACTACTAACTCGTTTTCTGTCCAATATAAAAAGTTAAATGGCTCATCAGATACTGCCGCTAACGGACGTCCATTGCCATTGTTGCCGCAGAATTCTGCTTGGGCAAAACTTACAAGTGGTGAGACTGTAGCCTTTTTATGTGGAGATCCATACTGCAAATTTTATGTTGATATTAATTCAACAGATGGTCCGAATATTTATGGAAGGGATTTTTTTACAATAACACTTAACACAAGAACAAATGAACTTGGTGGAGGTCAGTATTCTGCAACAAACTGTCTCGACGGTACAAGAAGATATGGTGTAGGTTGTTTAGAAAAGATCATGCAAGATAATTGGGAAATGAAATACTAATTAAGGAATTTATGATGAAAAAAGGTTTTACTTTAGCAGAAGTTTTAATAACATTGGGTGTCGTCGGAATTGTCGCTGTTTTAACGGTTCCTGCAGTTATGAAAAATTATAGAAACAGAATGTATGTTGCTCAACTTCAAAAAGTTTCGGCTCAACTATCTGATGCTGCTCAAGCTATTATGAATGATGAACATGTAGATAATTTTTACGAAACAAAAGCTGCAAATCCAAATTCCTGCTCAGATGCCTCAAAAGGAGCATGTGAAAAAGGTCCGGGGTATTTATTGAATAACTATATGAAACCTCTTAAAAGGAATTGTATAGACGGAAGTGACCCTTGTGCATCGTCTACCGGTTCGGTTTATACAAATATGCAAGGTCAAGCTCTTAATTTCGGATTTGGCGGTTATTGTATTTATACTACTAATGGCGCAACCGTTTGCGCTTCTTATAATGTGAATAATAATTGTATGTCTGTAGCTGTGGATGTCAATGGTATGGTAGAGCCAAATATGGCAGGACGTGATATTTTTGCTATGGATATACATAAAGACGGAACGTTGTCTGATTGGGGCAGCGGATGTGCTGATAATTCTTTCGGATGTGATAAAAGTCTTTGCGGAACAGGACGAGGTAAAGATTCTGTATCTCAGGCATCATGCGGATGTTATTCAAGGTTGATAAAGTCTGATTGGAACATGGATTACTAAAGGGGTATATATGAAAAAAGGTTTTACTTTGGCGGAAATTTTAATTACATTGAGTATTGTTGGCGTTGTTGCTGTTTTAACAATACCCTCTGTAATGAAAAGTTATAAAAATAGAATGTATACCGCAAAACTTGAAAAAGTTTATTCTCAACTTACCAATGCAACAAATGCGGTTATGAACGATGAGCGTGTGGATAATTTCTATGAAACACAAGCAGGAAAAGTTCCTGCTAAAAATACTCAAGGTGATTATACTGCTGGTTTTCCGTATCTTGTAAATAATTATTTTAAAATGACAAAAAAAGATTGTTTGGATTCAAGTGAACCTTGTGCAACTAAAGGTGTAGGTACATATAAAACTGTTACGGGTGTTGCGGTTGGCGGGTTTCCTACCAGCTATTGTGTTCAAACTGTTAATGGTGTGACTATTTGCGGTGTCTATAACAATGCAAATAAATGTATGTCAGTGGGTGTAGATGTCAATGGTATGGAAGGTCCGAATATTCCGGGTCGTGATGTTTTTTCAATGGATATACATAAAGACGGTTCAATCTCGGATTTTGGAAGTAATTGCAATGATAACTTTTTTGGATGCGAACCAGCCAGTTGTACCAAAGGTACTACAACGAATGCTTTTACTGCAGCTTGCGGTTGCTTATCTGCAATTATAGACTCCGGCTGGAAAATGGAATATTAAGAGGTATTTATGTCAATAAAAAATATTTTTAACGGATTAAATAAAAATTTTAATAAAGCTTTTACTTTATCTGAGGTCTTGATTACGCTTGGAATTGTTGGTGTCATTGCGGTTTTAACAATTCCTGCGGTTGTAAAAGATTATAAAAACAAGTTGTACGTTGCTCAGTTGAAAAAAACGTATGTTCAAATAGATGACGCAATTAGTAATATTATGTCAGATGAGCATGCAACAGTGTTTAGTGAAACAACTGCCGCTGCGACTATTGCAGGAAAGAGTAATGATTTCCCGGACGGAAAAGGTGCATATTACTTTTTGAACAATTATTTTAAAACTATGAAAACAGGTTGTAACAGCACTCCAAATGACGCAAATCAATGCATTGCACCTGCTTATGCCTCTATAAAAGGTGATGCTTCCAATTTGACAGGGTTTGGACAGTATTGTGTACAGCTGACAAGCGGTGCTGCAGTATGCATGATAAAAGAAGTCGATAATAACATATATATAGCTGTTGATGTAAACGGTCCGGCTGAGCCTAATATTGCAGGCAGAGATGCATTTGCCCTAAAAATAGAACAGAATAAGCTTGCAGATTGGTCGAATGATGCTGATAAATGCGGAACTAAAATATCTTCTTTTGGTCATATTGGCGATTATGCATCAGGTTGTGTTACTAAAATTATAAATGACGGCTGGACTATGAAATACTAGCTCTTATTGCTTGAATGTTTTTTTGGTATATAATACTTCTTGTAGATGTACAAAGAAAAGGAGATTGTATTATGTCAAGAAAACCTATTATTGCAGGAAACTGGAAAATGAATTTACTTCAAAGTGATGCTAAAGCATTGTTTGAAGGTATAAAATCTTTTGTAAATAACTATAGTGCTACTCAACTTCCTACAGTTGTTATCGCACCTGTATTTACTTCTTTAAACCAAGTATCTGAAGTTAAATGTGATTGCGGTTGTGAAGGCAGCAGAATTTATGTAGCAGGTCAAAATTGCCACTGGGAATCTTCAGGTGCTTACACCGGTGAAATTTCAGTGGAAATGTTAAAAGATGCAGGATGCTCATTTGTTATTATCGGTCACTCTGAAAGAAGACAATATTTCTCAGAAACAGATGAAATGATTAATAAAAAAGCTAAAGCAATTTTAGCAGGCGGTTTAATTCCTATTATTTGCTGTGGTGAAACTCTTGAACAAAGAGAAGCAGGTTCAACTGATGCTCACATTGCATCTCAAATCAGAGCAGCTTTAGCCGGTATATCTTCTGAAGATGTTGCTAAATCAGTTATAGCTTATGAACCTATTTGGGCAATTGGTACAGGCAAATCTTGTGATGCTGATGAAGCTAACAGAGTAATCAAAATGATTAGAAATGTAGTTTCTGAAGTTGCAGGAAGTTCAGCAGCTGATTCTATCAGAATTCTTTACGGCGGTTCTGTTAAACCTTCTACAATTGAAGAACAAATGTCTAAATCTGATATCGACGGTGCTTTAATTGGCGGTGCTTCTTTGAAAGCTGAAAGTTTCAATGAAATCATTGAAAAAACAATGAAAGTAGCTGTTGCATAGGTTATAAATATTGATTGACAGTCGAAAGGAAAGTCCGATTTTTCGGACTTTCTTTTTTATGGTAGCAAGTATATTTCTTGACAAGTAGATATATCTATGCAAAGATATATACATAATAAGAATATGCTAGGGAGTGAGAATGAAAGAACAAAAATTTTATATTGACAGTTTGCCTTATGAAATCGAATTGACAGCAAGAATTTGTCATGAAAATGCGAGGCAGTTGTTGGGGCAGCTTACCAGTGAAGTCTCAATTGATGAATTTACTGTTTTGGATACAATAATTGCTAAACCTGATTTGTCACAGGCAGATTTGGCAAGAGTCATATTAAAAGGTAAAGCTCATACCGGTCGCTTTTTGATGTCACTTGAAAATAAAGGGTTTATTGAACGTAAGATATTGGAGCGGAATGGGAAATTAATAAAACTATCAATTGTAACTGATAAGGGTCGAAAATTTTATGATGACATTGTAAAAAATTTTAGACCACATGTGCGAAAATTTGAGCAAATTATTTCAGAAAAAGAAATTGATAGTATCATAAAACATTTACAAAAGTTTAGACATACGATAGAACAGTTTAGTAATATAGTATTTGAATAGGTTTTTTATGAGTGAAGAAGTTATAAAACAAGAAATAATTAGTTCCCCAGATGATTGGAAACCGAGCAAAAATCCTTGGTTGATATCAATACCGTTGATGGCAGCAGTTTTTATGTATGCACTTGATGAAACTATTTCTAATGTTGCGCTTCCTTATATGGCGGGTTCGTTTTCGTGCAGTCATAATGAAGCAACTTGGGTTATTACATTTTATCTGATAGCAAGCGGTATTATTATTCCTGCCGTTGATTTTTTGTGTAAATTAATGGGAAGAAAAAATTTCTTTATGCTGAGCCTTATTATATTCACATTTGCATCCTTTTTGTGCGGTATTGCAAATTCAATTATAACAATGGTTTTGGCTAGGTTTTTACAAGGGCTTGGCGGAGGTGCAATTTTACCTTTAACGCAAGCAATAATGCTGGAAACATTTCCAAAAGACCGTCGACCGCAAGCTATGGCGCTTTTTGGTTTAGGTGTTGTTTTTGCTCCAATTATCGGACCGGCTATAGGTGGGTGGATTACCGAAAATTGGTCTTGGCCCTATATCTATTATATAAATATCCCGATAGGATTTTTTGTTTTAGCCGCCTCAAAGGAGTTATTGGAAGATCCGCCTTATGCTAAAAAACAAAAAGGTATAAGGTTTGACGCTATTGGTTTTGCTTTTATGGCGATATGGTTGGTTTGTTTGCAAATCGTTTTAGATAAAGGTAATGATGCCGATTGGTTTGGAGCTGTGTGGATTTGTTGGATGACAGCAATTTCCTGTGTTGCAGGTATAATATTTTTAATAACTCAGATGAGGGGCAAAGAACCGCTTGTTGATTTGTCTATTATGAAAGATAAAAACTTCCTGTTTGGAACTTTAATTCAAATGGTTTTAATGGGGGTAATGATGGCATCAAGTGCAATTTTGCCATCTATGTTACAAAGTATGATGGGATATACCTCTTTCTTAAGTGGACTTTCAATGGTGCCAAGAGGTGCGGGTTGTTTGCTTGCAACAGTTTTGACTGCAGTATTTGTTACTAAACTGGGGGCAAGAAAAATGGTATTCTTTGGTTTAGTTACGCTTGGAATAGGTGGTCTGGCTTTTGGTGAAATAAATTTACAAATTTCTCTTGCAAATATCGGATTTCCGAATTTCTTATTCGGATTGGGTATGGTAATGGCGATGATTCCTTTGGTTGAACTTTCTTGCCGAACTCTGAGAAATGATCAAATGACAAATGCCAGCGCTGTACAGAATTTGTTAAAAAATGTGGGTGCAGCCGTCGGTACTTCGCTTGTTACAACTTGTATTTCAAGATTTGCGCAAGTTCACCAAAATATGATGGTTGGTAAACTTACTGATTTAAATCCAAATTATGTGGAGAGATTGCAAGCCTATATTGGTGCATTTATTGGAAATGCTGATTTGTCATCCGCAATTTATTCGGCAAAAGGACTTTTGTATAACCAGTTACTGCAACAGTCAACATTATGGGCATACATTGATACTTTTAGAATATTTGCAATTGCCTGTTTCTTTATAACACCTCTATTGTTGTTTATAAAGAATAAAAAAGTTTCTTAATAATTTTTATGTGTATAAATTCCCAATTTATGTATTCGGGGAACGTGCAACTTCCCCGATTTTTTTAGTATGTTTTAAATAAATTTTAGTATTAAAGTTACTTATTATATTCTTCAAATAGTACCTGTAAAAGTTCTTGCCCTTTAATCATTGTTGTATAGTCAACATATTCCCTGCATGAGTGCATATTACAAACAGTAGCAAGCCCTACTAAATATGGTGAAAAGTTTTCACCTTGAGCATTTTGTTTATTTGCATAAATATGGGTTTCTGCGCCGGCATGGAATGATGAAATTTCAGGAGTTACCCCTGTTTTTGCTGCGGCTTTTGCAAACAGTTCAGGTAAAAACTTGTCGGAATTTTCTTCAAACATTGGCATTTTTTCAACAAAATCTATTGATGCAGTGGCGATATCTTTATAGTCAATATTGAAAGCCTCTACAGCTTCTTTCATAAGGTTTACTAATTCGTTTTCTTTATCTTTTCTGGAACTTCTGATTGAATAAGTAGCTTCAGCGTCAGTATTTATTATGTTTGTTACGTTTACATCGCCTGAGGAAATTCCGCCGAGATTGCAAGATGTTATAACTTTGTCATCTTCTGAATAGAATACACCTTGCGGCATTTCCGCTATTAAGTCTGCAATAAGTTTTGCGGCGTTTTCTCTTGAACTATCACCAATATCAATTCCTGAATGCCCACCTTTAAATGCCTTTATTTTTAAATATGCAGTTACATAGCTTGCTCCAGATGTCATAAACTGCCCTAAAGTGTCACTATCCAAAACTAACACATACTTGGATTGTATTTTTGTAAAATCGGTATTTTTTATTCCGGTCATCCCGGATTCCTCGTCGCGCGTAAAATGAAGCTCCAATCCTCCGTGCTTTAAATCTTTTCTATTATTAAGTTTTGTTGCGAAGTATAGTGCATTTGCAACTCCTGCTTTATCGTCAGCTCCCAAAGTCCTGTTATTTGCTTTTATTAAGTTTCCGTCTAAGGATACTATAATTGGGGAATTATCGCCAATTACGTCAAGATGAGAGGATAGTAAAATCGGTTTTTTATTTGTATCAGTAGCATCTACTGTTATGTACAAATTGTTGTAATCATCTTTTTCACATTTCAGATTGTTTTTTGTGCAATAATCGCAAATCCAATTGATTACATTTTCTTCTTGTAAGGATGGTGAGGGAATTTCTGCTAAGCTGCAAAATAAATCTACTAAATCATTTTCGTTTCTTAATTCTTCTATATTCATATTAACTCCATGTTTTGTATTGTCTTACAAATATAATATCACAATTATTGCAAATTAGTATTTTATTCTTACTTGCTAATAATGTGAATATTGCTATAATTAAATTATGACACAAATTGATAAAAGTAATATAGAAGATATAAAGTCTAAGGTAAAAGAAAAACTTCAAGGTGTTGAACTTTATACATATAGAGGTTCGGTATCTAAACTTTTGGGTTTGACAGTTGAAGTTAAATTGCCAGGATTAAAGATTGGAGATTTGTGTTATATTGAAACCTTTGACGGTAAGCAAAAACCTGCAGAGGTACAGGCTTTTAAAGGTGAAGTTGCACAATTGGCGTTGCTATTGGACGGTAACGGAATAGGTCAGGGAAGTCTTGTAACTTCGACCGGCAGACCTATTACGGTTCCAGTTGGGGATTTTTTGCTTGGCAGGTTAATTGATCCGCTGGGAAATCCTATAGACGGCAAGCCGTTGGATACGACAGGGGCAATGTGGCGTCCTGTAGAAGGTCCTCCGCCCGGCCCGTTTGAAAGACCTATTATAACTGAGCAATTTTCAACCGGTGTCCGTGCAATTGACGGATGTATGACAATGGGTTGCGGACAGCGTTTGGGGTTGTTTGCAGGATCAGGTGTCGGGAAAAGTACACTTTTGGGTATGATTGCAAGAAATTCTGATGCTGATGTAAACGTTGTTGCTCTAATTGGAGAACGAGGTCGTGAAGTTAAAGAATTTGTCGAAGATTCGTTAGGTGAAGTCGGTATGGCAAAATCTGTTTTGGTATGTTCAACAGGTGACCAGCCTCCATTAATCCGCCAAAAAGCTCTGTTGACGGCAACTGCGGTTTGTGAATATTTCAGAGATCAGGGTAAAAAAGTGTTTTTAATGACGGATACTGTCACTCGTTGTGCTATGGCAGGGCGTGAAGTCGGCTTGTCACTTGGAGAACCTCCAACAATGAAGGGTTATCCTCCGTCTATTTTTTCTTGGCTTCAAAAAGTTTTGGAACGTGCAGGTAACAGCCCTAAAGGTTCAATTACGGCACTTTACACGGTACTTATGGAAGGTGATGATATTTCAGACCCTATTGTTGATATTGTACGTGGTATTGTTGATGGCCATATTTTCTTATCAAGAAAAGTTGCGGAATCAAATCATTATCCTGCAATAGATGTTTTGGGCAGTATTTCACGTTTGATGAGTGCTATTGCCTCGCCAGAACATAAGGCTGCGGCAGCAAAGCTCCGTACAATTATGTCTATGTACCGTGAAAACAAAGACCTTATTGATGTTGGTATGTATCAGCCGGGTTCAAACCCTAAGTTAGATATTGCTATTGAAATGATGCCGAAAGTCAATGCTTTTTTGCAGCAAAGAACATCTGACAGCGTCACTATGGAAGGTACGATTAATCAACTTGTTGAAATGATGCAAGGCGTTGATATTTAGTTGTTGTGTTAGAAGTTGAATTTTGCCCCAACTTCAAATTGATTATAATTTCTGGTGGCATTAATATTATCATTGTAACGTGTGTAATTTGCGTAGACTGTAGTATTTTTATTCAATTGCGCACCCAAAGTTGTACTTAAAGTTAAATTATTTTCTGTTTTTTGATTGAAAAGTCCTATTGAGAGATTTTGTTGTTCTACTCCAACATTTGCAGACCCAAATAGTGAAACTTTTGAGTTTGGTGAGTATTTTGCATGGACTTCGCCTGAAACTCCGTAGTCATTTGAACTTTTTGTGAAAACGCTGTATCCTTTTACATTTGCGCCTACGGATAAATTTGAAGCAGGATTATATTCAACACCTGTTCCTGCATTTAATTTTAGCCCTAAGTCGGGTTTTATACCGTCACAAGTGTGAGTGAAATCAAGAACCCCGCCTGTGTTGATATTGTTATTTAACGTTACGTTTCCAATATTATTTTCTAATCCAAAGCCTTCTTCAATAGTTATTCGTCCGTCAGCCGAAGCGCTTTTTGATATATTGCCTAAACCCATAGTTCCGAAAGCATGAATTGAGGCTTGTCCGACATTGGTGAGTTTAAGATCTTTATTTTCAACAAGGGTTGTTTCTTTTCCCACATCAGCGTGAACCATTGCAGTTGCGTACCCCAGAACTTTTCCACCCAATACTTTTGTTTCAGGTGTGACGTTCTCGTTATTTTCTTCTCTTGTATTGATTACATACTCTATGCTGCTTGTTTTTCCTTTAGTATAAGATACGACACCCTTTGCATCGTAATAAAGTCCGTTACTTTTTTCTCCGCTGTGTTCAAGTTTTAGACCGACACTTTGCGATTTTGTAAACATAGATGTTTCGTTATTGTTTTTAAATTCTAAGTTCAACGATGTGGCATTGGATACCTCGTCATTTCCGTACGCTAATGTGCCACCCGCTGTTGCCTTTACATTCCCAAGATTTGATGTCGTAACAGAGGCATCTATTGATGGACGTTGAGCAATTGTATTATCAAACGGAGATACAGAATTGTATGCCCTTTTATCAATTTCTTTTCCGAATGCAGCCTCATCTTTGAATGCGTATTCTTGGTATGATGAATTATCTTTATCTTGAAAACCTATCATACCACCGCTTTCAAGTGAACCGCTTCTTTTAAAAACCTCTCTTGCCGCATCTTTTATTGATGGCGCATCAATTACCATACTTTTAGAATAGTTGTTCCATACATATTTCCCGTCACCGCGATCGTATAGTAAGGTTGCATGTGGTGCTCCGTCAGGCAATTGTCCGCCTGTTAACAAACATGCTTTTATTCCGCAATCTTCAAGAGCTTGGGCTGCAAAATCGTGTATTGTTCCGCAAATAAGTGCCGGAACTTCCTCTCCTTTATCGGTTGATAGAATTTTATCCAGAACATCTACTTGATCAATTCCGACTTTCCTGTGTTCTTGGTTTTGGTCGTAAGCTTTTTCAAGATCTCCCAGTAACATTGATACTGTATTTTGAATAGCCTCAGGGTCATTTTTGTTATCTTTTAGGTATGTTGTTAAGTAGTTGTATGCTGCAGATGCAGAGTTACCGTTTTGTGCGTAAACTGTATGTAAATCATCCAGAGTTAAACCTTTTACACCGTTATAGATTGTAATTATTTCTTCTTCTGCCCCTTTTTCTCCTATTTCGATTTTTGTCTGCTCACCGGTGCCGGGGTTGGTTATATTAATCTCACGGTAGCCGCCTGTAATTACCTCTTTCACTACAGAATCAGTAATTTCTGCTTTTTCTACCGTTCCGTTAGAAATAACTTGTTCGCTTTTTAGTGATAAATCAACATTTACATCTGTCGGTTGTTTTACTTCTTTTTGTTGTTCATCTTTTTTCTTGTCTTCACTCATTAAAAATCATCCTTTATATAATCAATATATCTTATTT